>JAFZEB010000103.1 GCA_017560855.1 Ruminiclostridium sp. | reverse complement strand
TATCTGGCCTGTCAACGGCTACCGCCGGGTGTCCTCTCCCTTCGGCTGGAGAACCTGCCCCTTCCATGGCCGTGAGTACCACAGCGGCATCGACGTGCCTGTACCCTCCGGCACCCCCATTGTGGCCGCCAAGTCCGGCGTGGTCATCGTGTCCACCTATGGTTCCTCTTATGGCAACTACGTGACCATCGCTCACGCAGACGGCAGCCGCACCCTGTACGCCCACATGGTCTCCCGCTCTGTCTCCGCAGGCCAGACCGTGTCCCAGGGCCAGGTCATCGGCGGTGTCGGCACCACCGGCAGCTCCACCGGCAACCACCTGCACTTTGAAGTGTGGCTGAACAGCTCCAAGAGCAGCCGCGTGAATCCCGTGGCTTATTGTTCTTAAACATGAAATGAAACCCGGACCTCTCAGTTACGAGAGGTCCGGGTTTTTGCTGTGGATTTGCCGCCCAAATGGAAGAGCAGCACACCAAACATGATGATGCTGCCCCCAGTGAGGGTGGCGACGTTAGGAATCTCCCGTGCAATCAGAAATCCCAATATGCTGGTCAAAAATGGGGTTACAAACATGTAATTGCTGACTTGAGAAGTTTGGGCTGCTTTGGAAAAGGCCTTGGCCCAGGACACATAGGCAATGGCGCTGGAGCCAATACCCAAAACGGCCAGATAAAGGAAGTGGATAGGAGGTGTATGGGGAAGCTCCCGGACTGCGGCAGGGGCAAAAATGGCCAGCAGGAGTGTGCCGAAAAAGATGCTGTAGGCAGAGGTTTGCAGGGCGGTATAGGTCTTTGTCAGTCTGCGCTGAAGCAGGTTATAGAGGCTTAGAAACAGGGCGGCCAGCAGAAGCCAGAGGACGCCGTGATTGAGGGAGAAGGTGCTGTGCATCAGAGTCAGAACGGCTACCCCCGCAAACTCCAGGAAGATGGCAACCCACTGAATTTTTGTGAGATGCTCCTGGTATACAAAACGGGCCAGCAGGGCGGTGATGACCGGAACGGTGGCGATGACGATGCTCCCGGTGGCCGCTGTGACGACGGCCTGCCCTTGGTTGAATGCGATCATGTAGAGAAAGAATCCCACACCTCCGGCAGCGAAAAACCAGGGGATATCCTTTTTGTGGGGGGGCTTCAGTCTCAGGAAGACTGTAATGAACAGCAGGGCGCAGGAGGCGATGAAATACCGCAGAAATCCAAGGGAAAAGGCAGAAAAATATTGCAGGGTCAGTCGTGTGAATGCATAGGCCAGGGACCAGAAGAGGATGGTCACCATGGCATAGGGGTGAAAACTGTCTTTGAACTTCATTCTGTCACCTCTCTGTTGTGTTTCTGGAATGGGTACGCTATAATCAAACCACAGATTTCTGGTATAGAAAAGGTACAGTAGTAAGAGTGTTTTATTGAGCCAGTTGAGGTGAGTTTGTGTTATATATTTCCATTGATAAAACCAAGAAACGTTCCTATGCAGAACAAATCTATGGAATCCTTCGGGAAAAGATCCTGTCTGGAGAACTATCTGCCGGAGAGTCCCTGCCCTCTTCCCGTGAGTTAAGCCGGGAGCTTTCCGTTGCTCGGAACACCGTCCTCACCGCCTATGACAGGTTGGTGTCGGAAGGAGCCGTTACCAGTGTGGCCGGTTCTGGTTACTTTGTCAGCCCTGGCGCAAAAAACGTTGCCCAAAAGAACCTGATGGAACACCGACAGACGGCCTCTCTTACTGATTATGCAATATCAGAGGCTGCCATCAACTTTGACAGCGGACTTCCGGCCCTGGACTTGTTTCCTCGGGAGAAATGGAACCGGGCGGTGTCCCGTGCCTTTCTGGATGCCCCAGTTTCTGCCCTGGGATATGACGATCCCCAGGGCCGCCCGGAACTGCGGCGGGTCCTGTGCGGATACCTGAAAAAGACCAGAGGTATCACGTGCACACCAGAACAAATCATTGTGACAGCCGGGACGAAGCAGGGGTTGACTCTGGCGGCCAAGTGTCTCCTTAATTCGGAAAGTGAAGTGTGGATGGAAAACCCATCCAACGCCAATGTGAGGAAGATTTTTTCCTATCACACAGATAACATCGTACCTTTTGAGGTGGACGGTCAAGGCATCCGGCCGGAGGTGTTTCCCCAAGATGGAACCCCGGATTTGATTTTTGTGACCCCGTCCCATCAGTTCCCCATGGGCGGAATCCTGCCGTTACAGCGCAGGATTGCCATGATCGAATTCGCGAGAAAGTCCGGGGCCTATCTGCTGGAAGATGACTATGACAGCACCTTTACCTATGCGGGACAGCCCGCAAACTCCCTGTTCGAGCTGGATTCTGACCGGGTCATCTATGTGGGCACTTTCAGCAAGGTTCTGTTTCCCTCTCTGCGTCTGGGTTATCTGGTTGTGCCGGAACATCTGGTTCCCCAAATGCGGGAACTCAAACGGCTGTCTGACCATCATTCCAATTCTGTCTATCAGCTTGGGCTCATGCGGTTTATGGAAAGTGGGGAAGTGGAGCGGCACATCCGACGGATGAAAAAAGTGTACCGCACCCGGCGGGATTCCCTTTTGGAATTGCTCCGTACATATTTTGGAGAGCGAGTTATCATTTATGGGGGCGGAGCCGGGATGCATGTAGTTGCAGAGTTTGAGGGTGTGATCTTTTCGGAGGAAGTGATCCAAAAGCTGTTAAAGGCTGGGGTCTATGTGGTCTCTGTGGAACGCCATTCCCTGACCAAGGGAAACCATCGCAATCAAATCATCCTGGGCTATGCCAGCCTGACAGAGGAGGATATGAGGCGTGGATTGGATATCCTGAAGGAAATTATGATGTAAAAAAAGAGATGCCCGTGGGCATCTCTTTTTTATGCATAGGAAACACTGAAATGGTCTTCGTAGGGAGCAAGGGTCCTCTTGAAAAAGGAAACATCCTCCTCCGTGGCTCCCTCAATATACAGTTCCGTGCCGTAATGGGCACTGCAGAAGCGGAGAGGACCTCGCTCCACATTGATGGTAAAATATTTGGTCATCTTATTGTAGAGGCTTTTGTCTGTGGGTTCGTCCGACCGGATCTCTTCCAGAAATTCGGCGGTGACAAACCCCTTCACAGAAACCTCGTAGTTTTCTGCCACAGGGGTTCCATACTTGGAGGCCTGCCGGACTTCCTCCTCTTCTTCCTTCCAGCAGCGGATCTCCAGGGGGTCACCCACCCGGAGGAAATGCGTCACAACCTCCCGCCACCAGTGGGAGGAAACGGACTTGTCGATCATCTGCAAACTGATTCCGGCCATAAGGGCCCTCCTTTTTATCAGGTAACCGTCAGGCAGTAGAAGGAAGGCCTGTCTGGATACCTCTTATCCGGGATGTTCCAGATCTCTGCCTGGTCGATTTCCTTAATATGTTCGATGGCGAGGTCCTGGATGGAGACCGTTTTTCGATGGATATAGGGTCGCTCCTCAAATTCATAGTAGTCCATCAGCCACACACTCCAAAGCTCCACGGTGTTGGTCTCTTCCAAAGCATCCCTGATGTAATTTGTGATTTGCTGAGCCCTGCCATCGGTGTAGTTCCACTCCAGAGAAACCCCGTATGCTCTGCCGGTGTAGTCCTCTGTATAGGGGAAACTGTGCAGGAAAAAGTTATCATCTGCACCGCCATCATAGATGGTGCCTGTATCCACGTTGATTTCCAGAGGATATTTCTGAGAGGGCATCCATTCGGGCAAAGGGACATCTGCGGCGATCAATCGGCACACACTCACTTGGATTTCCTCTCCACCCCCACCACGGTAAGGGTCCCATCCTTCACGGTGAACTTCACATCCACCGTGCCGAAGGCCATGCCGTAGACCCACTCCGGGTCATCCTGGTAGGAGGGGCGGGGGTCCTGGGCCAGCACGCCCACGAGACCCTCCCGGTCACCTTCGGGAACCTGTTCCAGCAGGGCAGGGGGGAAGTCCACCTCCAGCTTATAGCCCTGATATCCGGCGGTGAAGCCCCCCAGGGCATCCGGGTGGGAGTCGGTGTAGGGCAGGTAGGGCTTGATGTCAAAGATAGGGGTCCCGTCCAGCAGGTCCGCCCCGGACACGTGGATGACCGGACCCAGGGTGGGGTGGAGCTCTACGCCGTCCAGTTTCACGGAAGACAGGCCGATGGCGTTGGGACGGAAGGGGGAGCGGGTGGCAAAGACGCCCATGCGGGTGTTTCCTCCCAGGCGAGGGGGGCGGACGGTGGGGGACCAGTCCTCCCGGACGGCCTTGGAGAAGGACCAGATGAGCCACAGATGGGAGAAGCCCTCCATCCCCCGCAGGGCATCGGCGTTCCTGAACTCCGGTTCAAAGACGATGGTGGACTTTAACTCCTCCACCAGCCCGCTCTGGCGGGGAATGCCGAACTTAGTGGGGAAGGAACTGTGCATCCGGGCGATGATTTTCATGGGGACGGTTTCAGACATGGCAATGCCCTCCTGTGGGAAAACTTATTATCTTCAGTATACCGGGGAAGGGACCGGGTGGCAAGGAAATCTTTTTGGGATATACCTTGCAGGTCAGGAAAAGCATGGTATAATGTTCTTTACGAGTAAAAATAAACCGCTGATTTCAGCGAGTCCATATTAAAGGAGCGGAGTGCAATGAGCAAGATCATCACAGGGGCCCAGGCGGCTGCCATGGTGAAGGACGGCTGCACCATCACCACCACCGGTTTCAACGGCTTCGGCTGCCCCGAGGACCTGATGATGTCCCTGGCCGACCACTACGACCAGACTGGACATCCCAGAGACCTGCGCCTGGTGAAGTGCACCAGCCAGGGTGACGGCAAGGGCCGTGGCCTGAGCCAGCTGGCGGCCAAAGAAGGCATGTTCAAGGAAGTGGTCCTGACCCACATGGGCTACGACCCCGGCCTGCGGAAGCTGGTCCAGGAGGAGAAGGTCACCTGCCATATGATCCCCCTGGGCAACATGATGAGCCTGTTCCGGGCCATCGCCGCTGGTCTGCCCGGCGCCATCGCCACCACCGGCATCGGTACTTTTGCCGACCCCCGCAACGGCGGCGGCAAGGCCAACCAGAAGACCTGGGCCTCCGGCAAGGAAGTGGTGAGCCTGGTGGAACTGGGGGGCAAGGAGTGCCTCTTCTATCCCGCTTTCCCCATCGACATCTGCTTCATCCGCGCCACCTACGGCGACGAGGCGGGTAACCTCTCCATTAAGAACGAGGCCATGAACATCGAGCAGTTCGAGGTGGCCGCTGCCGTCCATAACTCTGGCGGTATCGTCATCGCCCAGGTAGACCGCATCGTGAAGAAGGGCACCATCCCCACCAAGGATGTCATCATCCACGGTTTCATGGTGGACTACCTGGTGGAGGGCCGCCCTGAGTACAGCATGCAGAGCTTTGAGACCGACCTGTTCCGGCCCGAAATTGCCGGCCTGGCCACCACCCCTTCTGCGGGTTTTGAGCCTCTGGCCCTGAGCCCCCGAAAGGTCTGCTGCCGCAGAGCCGCCATGGAGCTCAAGCCCAACTCCCTCATCAACCTGGGCATCGGTATGCCCGGCGGCATCGGCTCCGTGGCCGATGAGGAAGGCATCTCCGACCTGTTCACCCTGTCCATGGAGTGCGGCCCCCTGGGCGGTATTCCTCTGGGCGGCATCGACTTCGGCGCAGCCGTGAACCCGGAAGCCATGTACCGCATGGCGGACATTCTGCAGATCTACGACGGCGGCGCCCTGGACATGGCTGTCCTGGGCTTTGCTGAGACCGATGGCATGGGTAACGTGAACGCCCACAGCTTCAACGGTCGGACCGTTGGCCCCGGCGGCTTCATCGACATCACCCAGAACGCCAAGAAGCTCTGCTTCATCGGCACCTTCACCGCCGGTAAGCAGGAGGTGGTCATCACCGAGGAGGGCGTGGACATCCAGGTCCAGGGTCCCCAGAAGAAGTTCCTGGAGCAGGTGGGGGCCATTACCTTCTCCGGCCGTGAGGCCATCCGAAAGGGTCAGGAAGTCCTGTATATCACCGAGCGTGCCGTTTTCCGCCTGGAGAAGGAGGGCCTGACCCTCATCGAGATCGCCAAGGGTGCCGACCTCCAGAAGGACATTCTGGACCAGATGGACTTTGTGCCCATCATCCCCGATGACCTGCGGCTTATGGACCACCGCCTCTTCCTGGACCAGCCCATGGGCCTGGATCCCAAGGCAGAGAGCAAGGACCAGCCGGAATATGAGTTCTGGCGGGACCTGCTGCCCAACGCAGAGAAAGAAAACTGAGGAGAACATCCTATGATCCAAGATATTTTTCCCAATGAGTACCACGTAGAGTTTTCCTGGAAGGAACCCCAGGCAGAGGACCTGTGCTTCGCCTTCTGCAAGGGGGACGTGCTGGAACGGCTGGAAAGGGAGGAACTCTTCCTGCCCACCTATGCTGAACTGGCCGACTACGCCCAGAAGACCTTCTACCTCTTCCGGGTGGATGACCGGGACTACTTCCTGGTGTGGCTGAAGGACGACGCCATTCCCGAGGGCTATGACTGGCACCCCATGCGCCTGGAGCGGGAGCTGAAGAGCAAGGAACTGAAGTTCGTGGAGTTCACCGCCAACCACCTGGATATCTGGTACCGGGCCAACCGCTTCTGCGGCAGCTGCGGCACCCCCACTGAACACGACCGTAAGGAGCGTATGCTCCGCTGCCCCAACTGCGGGGAGATGATCTTCCCCCGGATTTCTCCCGCCGTCATCATCGCTGTTACCGACGGGGACCGCATTATCATGACCCCCTACCGCCGGGGTAAGTACCGGGGCTACGGCCTGCTGGCCGGGTTCGTGGAGATCGGCGAGAGCGCCGAGGAGACCGTCCGCCGTGAGGTCATGGAGGAAGTGGGCCTGAAGGTCAAGGACATCCGCTACTACGGAAGCCAGCCTTGGGGTGTGGTGGGCAACCTGTCCATTGGCTACTTCTGCCGCCTGGATGGGGACGACACCATCTATCTGGACGGCCAGGAGCTCACCGCAGCCGACTGGTACACCCGTGGTGAGGTGGAGCTGGAGAACGAAGACTACAGCCTGACCAACGACATGATCTGCGCCTTCCTGGAAGGCCGCTGGAACTGATAAGGAAAAGAGGAAAAACCTATGCTGCACGAGATCGCACCCAAACAGTACCACGTAGAATTTGCCAAGAAGCAGCCCGGCGATGATGCCGTCTGCTTTGTGTTCAAAGGTGCTGAGATTTTAGAGAAGATGGTGGACGATGTCCTCCTGCCCCCCACCTACGGGGAGATCAAGGAGAAGGCACAGAAGTACATCTACCTCTTCGCCATTGACGACACCGAGTATTACCTGGCCGACCTGAAGGAGGAGGACATCCCCGAGGGCTACGGCTGGTGGATCGTCCGCAACGCCCCTGAGCACCGTGCCCAGGATCAGCACTTCGCCGAGTACACTGCCTACCAGCTCTACGTTTGGTATCGGGACAACCAGTTCTGCGGCCGCTGCGGCACCCATACCGAGGCCGACGGCTCCCTGCGTATGCTCCGCTGCCCCAAGTGCGGCAACATGATCTTCCCCCGGATCACCCCTGCCATCATGGTGGCCGTCACCCACGAGGACAAGATCCTGGTCACCCGCTATAAGGGCCGTGCCTATAAGGGCTATGCCATGATCGCCGGCTTCAACGAGATCGGTGAGACCGCCGAGGAGACCGTCCGCCGTGAGGTCCTGGAGGAAGTGGGCCTGAAGGTCTCTGAGGTTAAGTACTATAAGAGCCAGCCCTGGGGCATCGACGGCAACCTGATGCTGGGCTATTTCGCCAAGCTGGAAGGCAATGCTGAGATTGAGCTGGACCGCCAGGAGCTGGCCCAGGCGGCCTGGCTCAAGCGGGAGGACCTGGACGACGACACCATCCACTACCAGTACAGCCTGGCCGGTGACCTGGTGGCTGCCTTCCGCCGCGGCGAGAACGAGTAAGGAGAGAATACGATGGAACTGACTTACGAAACCGCTCTGGAACTGCTGAAGGAGTACAACAAGGAGGATTTCCACCTCCAGCACGCCTATGTGGTCTCTGACGTGATGGGCTGGTTTGCCGAAAAGCTGGGCTATGGCGAGGAGAAGGAGTTCTGGGCTCTGGTGGGCCTCCTCCACGACCTGGACTATGAGGTCTATCCCGACCAGCACTGCATCAAGTCCCAGGAGATCATGCGGGAGCGTGGTCTGGACGAGCGGCTCATCCGTGCCACCGCCAGCCACTGCTACGGCATTTATGTGGACATCAAGCCCGAGCACCAGATGGAGAAGGTCCTCTTCGCCACCGACGAACTCACCGGCCTGATCGGTGCCGCCGCCATCATGCGCCCCTCCAAGAGTGTGGAGGACATGGAGGTCAAGTCCCTGAAGAAGAAGTTCAAGGACAAGAAGTTCGCTGCCGGTTGCTCCCGTGACATCATCCAGCAGGGTGCCGACATGCTGGGCTGGACCCTGGAAGACCTGATGGAGCAGACCATCCAGGCTATGCGCGCAAGTGAACATGTCAACTAAACCAAAAGGCTCCCCACCGGGGAGCCTTTCCTTTTATCAAGGCTCCCTGGTGTAAAGGGAGCTGGCACGGCGTAGCCGTGACTGAGGGATTGTAAACCCAAAGAGTTCTACTCACGCAACGATAGAACGCCTTGGCTCTCCCTCTGGGAGAGCTGGATTCGACCGGAGGGAGAAGACTGAGAGGGCGGCTCGCTGTCGATAATGCGCAAGGTATATGCCCCCCATTTGCTTTTCCCCCGCACCTATGCTATCCTATAAAAAACCACCAACGGGAGGGACCCGCCATGACAGAATCCCAACAGAAACAAGCTGCCCGCCAATTCATCGCCGACTGGACCGGCCGGGGCGACGAGAAGCAGGACACCCAGACCTTCTGGCTGAATCTGCTCCAAAACGTCTTCGGTGTGGAGGAACCCCACAAGTTCATCACCTTCGAGATGCCCGTGAAGCTCAGCCACACCAGCTTCATTGACGGCTACATCCCCGCAACCCGGGTCCTCATTGAGCAGAAGAGTGATTATATCAACCTGAAAAAGGGCGAAAAACAGTCTGATGGCGCCCTGCTGTCTCCTTTTCAGCAGGCCCGACGGTATGCGGGCCACCTGCCCCACGACCAGAACCCCCGGTGGATCGTGGTCTGCAACTTCCAGGAGTTCCACATCCACGACATGAACTTCCCCAACGGCGAGCCGGAGGTCATTCGGTTGGCCGACCTGGAGAAGGAGGTCTACCGCCTGAACTTCCTGGTGGACACCGGCAGCGCCCACATCAAGAAGGAGATGGAGGTCTCTTTGCAGGCAGGTACCCTGGTGGGCAAGCTCTACGACGCCCTGCTGAAGCAGTACAAGGACCCCACCGACCCGGAGACCCTGAAAAGCCTCAACGCCCTGTGCGTCCGGCTGGTCTTTTGCCTGTACGCCGAGGATGCGGGCATCTTTGGAGCCCATGGCATGTTCCACGACTACCTCCGCCGGTTCGAGGCTCGTGATGTACGCAAGGCCCTCATGGACCTCTTTGCCATTCTGGATACCAAAGAAGAGGACCGGGACCCCTACCTGGACGAAGAACTCCTGGCCTTCCCCTATGTGAACGGCGGTCTCTTTGCCGACAAGTCCGTGGTCATCCCCCGGCTGGATGGGGATATTGTGGACCTGATTTTGGAAAAGGCCAGCGCAGATTTCGACTGGTCGGTCATTAGCCCCACCATCTTCGGTGCCGTCTTCGAGTCCACCCTGAACCCCGAGACCCGCC
>JAFZEB010000102.1 GCA_017560855.1 Ruminiclostridium sp. | reverse complement strand
GTTCACATCCGCCGCATCCGGGAGAAGGTGGAGGCCGACCCGGCCAACCCGGAGCTGCTGCGCACCAAGTGGGGCGTGGGCTATTACTTTAACGAAAACGACTGAATGATGTTTCAAGGAGAGGGGGAGGAACATGGCAGTACGGGAGAAGGGAACCAGAATTTCCCGGTCCTTACAGATCCGCATGGCTCTGGGCTATGCGGTCATCATCGTGGCTCTGCTGGTGCTGCTGAACACCTACCCTCTGCTCATGAGCCAGAACCTGATGTTCCGGTCCCAGCAGACCGCCCTCCAGAATCAGGCCGTCCTGGTGACCAATTCTCTCACCACCGCCGACCAGCTCACCCCCGAAGGGGTAGAGGCTGCCATTGGGCCTCTGGAGGATCTGGAGGTGGAGCGGATCCTGGTGACCGACGAGGCCGGTCTGGTCCTTTACGACACGGCAGAGGACTCCATCGCCGGGAAGTTTGCTCTAACGGTGGAAGTGGTGGCCGCCCTGGAGGGCAAGGACCACTTCATCAGTGAGTATGAAGACGGCATTTTTTCCAGCCGGGCCTCGGCCCCTGTTCTCAACCGCAACACGGTCATTGGGGCGGTCTGCCTGTATGAGTGGGACAGCAGCCAGGGCATGCTGTTGGAGGAGCTGCAGCAGAATCTGCATATCATCTCCCTGGTGGTCATCGGGGCGGTGCTGGGCCTCTTCCTGATCTTCTCCCGGGTCTTTACCCGCCGGGTGAGCCTTCTTCTGGCCGGTATGCACCGGGTCCGGGAAGGGGAGTACACCCACCGGGTCACCCTGGAGGGCCATGACGAGCTGACCCAGTTGGCCGACCAGTTCAACCAGCTCACCGGCCGTCTGGAGACCACCGAGGCAGAACGCCGCCGGTTTGTCTCCGACGCCTCCCATGAGCTGAAGACCCCCCTGGCCTCCATCCGTCTTCTCACTGACTCCATCCTCCAGGACGAGACCATCGACCGGGAGACCACCCGGGAGTTTGTGGGAGACATTGGCGAAGCGGCCGACCGGCTCATCCACATCAGCCAGGAGCTTCTGGAATTGAACCGACTGGATGAAGGCCGGACGGTTCGACAGGAGGCGGTGGATGTGAACGACCAGGTGGAGAAGGCCTGCCGCATGCTCTCGCCTTTGGCCGAGGAGTCCCAGGTCACTTTGAAGACCCGGTTGGGGGAGGATTGTGTGGTCCGATGCAGTTCCGATGGAGTCAACCAGATCCTTCGGAATCTGATGGAAAATGCCATCAAATACAACGTGCCCGGGGGGCAGGTGACGGTCACCACCCAACGGGAAGGGGAGCAGGTTTGTCTGGTTGTCTCCGACACCGGCGTCGGCATCCCCGAGGCCGACCGGAACCGGATCTTCGAGCGGTTTTATCGGGTGGACAAGGCCCGTTCCCGGGATGCCGGCGGCACCGGCCTGGGTCTGTCCATCGTCCGGGACACGGTCCGACTTTACGGCGGCACCATCTCTGTGGCCCCCAATGAACCGGCCGGGACCACCTTTACGGTCCTGCTGCCCGTCTGGACGGAAGAGGAGGGGATGGCATGAGAAAAGGATGGATCCTCTTTCTTTTGGCGGCACTGACCCTTCTGGGCGGCTGTGTGGCCCACACCCTGGAGGGGAGCGGATATCCTGTGTACTTCCTGGACCAGGCAGAGGATGGGGGCCAGGCCCTCAGGGCAGAGAATCGGACCCTGGACCCGGAAACTGAGGCGGTGGAGGGACTCCTTCAGGCCATCCTGTCAGGGCCGGAGAGCGAGACCCTGACCAACGTGATCCCGGCCAGCGTGAGCCTGCGGGAGTGGACCCTGCGAAATGGTCTTCTTACCGTAGACCTTTCGGGCAGCTACGGCACCCTGTCTGGCATTGACCTGACCCTGGCAGACTACAGCATGGTCCTCACCCTCACCCAGCTGGAGGAGGTGGAGGCGGTGATGATCACCGTGGAGGGGCAGGTGCTTTCCTATCGGGATCATCAGCGGCTGACTGCGGAGGATGTTCACGCTTCCATGCTGCAAGAAGAAACCTCAGAAAATGCAGAATAATACCTGCCGTTGTGGATGAAAAAAGTCCATGACGGCAGATTTCTTTGTTACAAAAAAGAGAAAATGTCCGTATACTATTGTGGTGGAGTTGAAAATGCGATAAAATAAGTTGCATTATAGCAACAGGGAGAACGCCTATGGCTTACACAACCATGACGCCAAAGTACCTTGACCTGCACTTCTGGAAGCAGCTCTATGCCGGTTCTCTGCCCCTGGACCACCAGGAGCGGAAGGAGCCTGTATTTCTTATGCCCAGAGAGGAGGATGGTGAGAAGTATATCTACATCCTGCTCACCAAACATTCCGACTGGGTCTCTCTGCTGGTCTATCTGCTGGCAGGCCGGGGATACACCCACACCTCCATTGCCCTGGGGGATGACCCCGACAGCTATTACAGCTTTAATTTCCGGGGCTTCGTGGAGGAGACCTTGGAGAAGCACCACCGGAAGGGTGCGCAGTTCTGCTGCTACCGTGTGGCGGTCTCCCAGGAGGCCTATGAGAAGATCCAGCACCGTCTGCTCTTCTTCCGCCAGCACCGCAAGCGGTTTGAGTACAATCGGCTGGGGCTTCTGTGCTGTGTGCTGGGCCTCCCCCTGCGCCGGGAACGGAAGTATTTCTGCTCCCAGTTCGTGGCAGAGCTTTTGGAAAAGTCCCAGGCCCTGTCCCTGCCCAGAAGGTCCAACCTATTCCAGCCCAATCACTTTGTCTCTCTTCTGGAGTGCAATCCCTCCAGCGTAAAGATCCTGTAAACGTCAAAATCCGCGTTCCCAAACCGGGAGCGCGGATTTTTTGCAGAGGTCTCCAAACAAAAATGCGTTCCCGAAATGGGAACGCATTTTTCTTAGAGTGTCCACTTGGTCTGGTCGGTGTGGAGCAGATGGTGGGACTTGTGGCCCAGGGGCTTTTCCAGGTAGTCAGCATAGAGCTTCTGGACCTGGGTGTTCTCGTGGGAGAAGCGGACGGGATTGGCGGCATCCAGATCATACAGACGGGCACCGCGCTCGTCGGCCAGCTCCTGACCATCCCGGAAGGGCTGACCGCCGCCGCCGGCACAGCCGCCGGGACAGGCCATGATCTCCACGAAATCGTACTGGGCCTGACCACACTTGATGGCCTCCACCAGCTCCCGGGCATTGCCCAGGCCGGAAGCTACTGCCAGACGGACGGTGGTACGGTTGATGTCAAAGGTGGCCTCACGCCAGCCCTTGCTGCCGCGGACTTCCCGGAAGGCATCGGGGTCGGGGTTCTGACCGGTGAGGAGGTAGTAGGCAGAGCGGAGGGCAGCTTCCATAACACCGCCGGTGGCGCCAAAGATGACGGCTGCGCCGGTGCCCTCCCCCAGGGGGGAGTCGAAGTCCTCTTCTGCCAGGTTTCTGACGTTCACATGGAGGGAGCGGAGCATGCGGTCCAGCTCACGGGTGGTGAGGACCATGTCCACATCCTTGTCAGAAGCATCGTTGACCTCGGGGACGTTGCTCTCGTACTTCTTGGCGGTGCAGGGCATAATGGAGACGCAGTAGATGTCCTTGGGGTCTACGCCGATCTTTTCGGCAAAGTAGCTCTTGGTGACGGCGCCGAACATCTGCTGAGGGCTCTTGGCGGTGGAAAGATGGGGGACCAGCTCCGGGTACTCCAGCTTCAGGAACCGGACCCAGCCGGGGCAGCAGGAGGTGAACATGGGCATGGGGGAGTCACCGGGGTGGGTCATGCGCTGGATGAACTCGCTGCCTTCTTCCATGATGGTCAGGTCAGCGGAGAAATTGGTGTCAAAGACATAGTCGGCACCCAGTGCACGGATGGCGGCTGCCATGCGCTTTTCGGTGGCCTCTTCGGGGGGAAGGCCCAGACCGTCACCCCAGGCGGCACGGACAGCGGGGGCCACCTGGAAGACCACGGTCTTGTTGGGGTCTGCCAGGGCGGAGAAGACCTGCTCGGTATCGTCCCGCTCCCGAAGGGCGCCCACGGGGCAGTGGGTGATGCACTGGCCGCAGTAGGCGCAGTTGACTTCATTCATTTTCAGGCCGCCCTTGACACGGACGATGGCATGGGTGCCGGTACCGGCCATTTCCCATACTCCCATAGACTGGATCTTATCGCAGACATTGATGCAGCGCAGGCACTTGATGCACTTGCTGTTGATGCGGATGATGGGCAGCTCGTGGTCCCAGGGGCGCTTGGTGATGGCCTTGGGATAGGGCAGGTCGTAGAGGTTCATGTCGTTGGCCAGCTTCTGGAGGCTGCAGTTGCCGCTGCGGACGCAGGAGACGCAGTGGTCGGTGTGCTGGGACAGAATGAGCTCCAGGTTGGTCTTGCGGGCCAGTCGGACCCGTTGGGTGTTGGTGCGGATGACCATGCCCTCCTCCACGGGGGTATTGCAGGCGGCGGCCAGCTTGTTGATGCCCTCCACTTCCACGCAGCAGACACGGCAGGAGGCCACTTCGTTGATCTCCTTCAGATAGCAGAGGGTGGGGATGTGAATGTCAACCGTCTTGGCGGCCTCCAGAATGGTGGTGCCCTTGGGCACTGTGACGGTCTTGTTGTCGATGATCAGGGTTACCATTTTTCCTCTCTGCCTCCTCGGAATCCGGCATAGCCGTAGTGGTCACAGCGCAGGCAGCGGCTGCATTCCTGCACAGCTTCCTGCTGGGACATGCAGTGCTCCATCAGTGCGAAGTCGGTCTTGCGTTCGTGGGACGGACGTTCAGTGGGGTCCACACGGCCGCAGGCGTTGGTCAGGCGGAAGGATGCGGCGGGGATCTCCACGTCAGCAGAGATCTCGTGGTGGAAGCCCAGGTAGTTGTCGATGTTGGCGGCAGCCACCTTACCGGCGGCGATGGCCAGGATGACGGTGGCAGGACCGGAGACGCCGTCGCCGCCGGAGAAGACACCGGCCACGCCGGGGACGCTGCTGTCGGACAGGGTAACGATGTTATCCCGCTTGGTGGGCACGCCGGACTGGGCAAAATCGCCGGAGTCCACGGCCTGGCCCACGGCCATGAGAATGATGTCGCAGGGGATGAGTTCCTCGGGCTTGTCGGCCTTGTTGGGGGAGGGGCGACCGCCCTTGACGGCGCCGATGATCTGGGGCTGGACCACCAGACCCAGGACATGGCCGGTTTCATCGGTCTCCACCCGGACGGGGGCCTTCAGGGACTCCACTTCCACGCCTTCGGCCAGAGCGCCTTCGATTTCCTCAGGCAGAGCGGTCATATCGGCGATCCGGCGGCGATAGACACAGGTGACAGAGGAAGCCCCCAGACGGATGGCGGTGCGGGAGGCATCCATAGCAACGTTGCCGCCGCCCACCACCACCACGCGCTTGCCGGTGAAGTCGGGGTTTTCTTTGCGGATGGTGGCCTCCAGCAGCTGGATGGCGGAGAGGACGCCCACGGCATCTTCCCCGGGGATGCCCAGGCTCTTGTGGGTGGAGGCGCCGATGGCCAGATACACACTGTCGTAGTCCTGACGGAGCTGTTCCAGGGTCACATCCCGGCCGATGGCACAGTTGGAGTGGACCTCCACGCCGGTGGAGAGGATGGTGTTGATATCCCGCTCCAGATAGTTGCCGGGCAGGCGGTAGCTGGGGATGCCGTAGCGGAGCATGCCGCCCAGCTTGGGGTTCTTGTCAAAGATGGTGCACTTGTGGCCCATGAGGGACAGGAAGTAGGCAGCGGTCAGACCCGAGGGGCCGCCGCCCACAATGGCGACCTTTTTGCCGGTGGCGGGGGCGCAGGCGGGAGCGGGAACCTCTCCGGCGGTGTCCATGGCGTAGCGCTTGATGCTGCGGATGTTCAGGGGGGCGTCCACCACGGTGCGGCGGCAGTGGCTCTCGCAGGGGTGCTCACAGACCAGAGCGCACACAGAGGGGAAGGGATTGTCCTTGCGGATCAGGCGGACCGCATCGGCGCAGCGGCCCTCGCCGGTGAGGGCGATGTAGCCGGGGATGTCCACGTGGGCAGGGCACAGGTCCACGCAGGGGACGCTGGTGAAGTTGGCGGTGCAGCTGCCCTGGGTGGCGTGGGCCAGATAGTCATCCTGGAAAGCCTGGAAGCCATCCAGGACCATCTGGGCGGCTTCATAACCAATGGCGCAGTCGGCGCTGTCGGCAATGGTTTGGGCGGTGCGGAGGACGGTCTGCAGGTCTTCCACGGTGCCGGTGCCGTCCAGCAGGCTGTTCAGCAGGGCAGACAGGCGGTCCAGGCCGATGCGGCAGGGAATGCACTTGCCGCAGCTCTGGGCCAGGGACAAGGTGAGAAAGGCTCGGGTCAGTTCGACCGGGCAGTTTCCGCGGGGAGCGGCAGCAATACGACGGCCCAGATTGGCATACAGGTCATCCAGGATACGCTGTGCCTGGTCCTCACGGGTGATATTCAGGCGGCTCAATGGGGGTCTCTCCCTTCTTTTTTTGATAGAGCTATAAAGAAAATTTATAGAAAAATGAAAAGTGAAAGAAATTTTCTTTGAAGTGTTGGAAGGATTATAACCTCTTTAAACCCAAAAAGCAATGGGTAATTTGAAATTTTTGCAGAATCTGCAGTGAGAAGAAAAGGGATTGACAGAATCCGAGGGAAGAAGTAGAATTTATTATTCCCATGATTTGCAAAACATGACGGCAGATGCCGTCCATTTCATATAATTTAAGGAGGTCTGTTGACTATGAGCAACTACAAGAGAGGCACCGACTGCCTGCACGCCGGTTACGTTCCCGAGAGCGGCGAACCCAGAAACATCCCCATCGTTCAGAGCACCACCTTCCGCTATGGCACCAGCGAGGCCATGGGCAAGCTGTTTGACCTGGAGGCCGAGGGATACTTCTACACCCGTCTGGCCAACCCCACCTCTGACCGT
>JAFZEB010000101.1 GCA_017560855.1 Ruminiclostridium sp. | reverse complement strand
TACACCACCTCGGCCAACCGAATGGCCCGGAGCCTGCTGCTGGATGCGGTGACCCCCGAGGATATCATCGCCGCCTGCGGGGGAGATCTGCCCCCCGGCCCGGACCTGCCAGAGGAGGACTTCACCCTTCCCGAACCCAGGGACACCAGGGAACAGGGAAACCCCGGCCCTCTGCCTTGGTGGCGGAAGCTGGGGGCGATCCTCTCCGGTGGTTTGGCCCTTTTTCTGGCGGTCAAGTTTCTGAAGATCAACGACCTTTCTTCCCTCCTGCGGGCGGACAATCTGGGGACTCTGGCAGCAGATCAGCTGATTCTCTATGGGGTCATGGTGGCGGCCCTGGTGGTCTTTGCCGCCTGCATCAGCCGGAAGAGTCAGCGGAAGGACTGCCTGCTTCAGACACCCCGGGAGAACCGGAAGCTGGCCAAGCGGACGGCGGTGGCCGCCGCCCTCATCCTGCTGCTCATCCCTCTGACCCTCTTCGTGGGGGTGTACTACCTGGGGGGGCAGAAGTACTACTTTATCGCCTTGCTCATCCTCTTTGAGACCATGGCCCCCTTCTTTCTGGTCTTTGAGGGGCGCAAGCCCCAGGCGAGGGAGCTGGTCCTTATCGCTGTCCTGTGTGCCATCGGGGTGGCAGGCCGCGCGGCCTTTTTCATGCTCCCCAACTTCAAGCCCGTTACCGCCCTGACCATCATCGCCGGTGTGGCGTTGGGGGGCGAGACCGGCTTCCTGGCAGGGGTTTTGTTCCGAAAGGGCTGGCTCCGGCGGAGCCGGGGGGCATTGGCCGCTTTCGGTGTCCTGGCCGTCCTTCTCATCTATGGCGGCATCATGAACCCGGCCTCGGCCCTTCTGTGGACCCAGAGTCTGGAGTGGGAGATTTTGCTGACTTACTACCTGACGGGTATCCCCATGGACTGCGTCCATGCCGCCTCCACCGGCCTCTTCCTGTGGTTCGGCGCAGAGCCCATGCTGGAAAAGCTGGATCGCATCAAAGTGAAATACGGACTTTTAACGTAAAAACAGCCTCTGTCCTTTGGGACAGAGGCTGTTTGACTGTGCGAAATGGAAACATCCCATTGTCGTAGGGGCGCATCACGATGCGCCCGCCACCTGTAGGGTTTGACTCACGTTTCAGGCAATTCGTGAATCGCCCCTACCACTGAGGGTGAGGTTATAACTGTCCCAACCAATCCCGGAAGTTGTTTTCCTGCTGGGGAGAGGGAGGCGCAGGAGGAACCACAGGTGCGGGTGCATCCATCAGGCCCAGCCCCACATAGCACAGCTGGGTCCCCTTGGTGGGACCGTACCGCTTGACCTTGTACTCCACTTCTGCAGGCAGCTGCTTGCGCATCCGCTTGCCGAAGAGGGTGGGAGTCTCGGTGAGATCTGCCCCGTGGAGGCCCTGGTAGAAGGCGGCGTAGGCCTCGAAGAGCTCGGCCCGGGAGCAGCACAGATCGGGGGACACCTGGCATCGCTGGGCCAGGAAGGTCTGCAGCTCGTTGTCGGTGATGACCGCCTTGGGTGCCACCTTGGGGGCCTTGGGGGCCTTCTGGTGGTTCCACAGGGCACCCTGGGGAAGGAGTTTTCTGCGGAGCCAGGTCAGTTCCGCCTGGGAAAGGGTGAAGTCGGGGGCACAGGGAACTTCCCAGGGGGTCAGGTCCACCAGAGTGCCCTGGAACTGGCCCACCAGGGCCTCAGCCAGCTTTTCGTTCCCGGTGACGCACACCAGGGCCAGGATGCTGTGGAAGGACTGGTTGGGCACCAGCTTGTCCTTCACGGACAGGCGCTTGCCCTGGACGAGGTCCAGGAATGCCTCCTGCTGGCGGGGGGTGGGCAGAGAAGGCTCCAGCAGGGCGGCGCACATGCCCTGGACCTGGGCGGTCAGCAGGGCCTTGCGGCCCTCGTTCTGCAGGAGCTTGGTGGCAGGGGCCGGGGGCAGACAGGGGAAGACCTGAGAGATCAGGTTTTCCAACGCCTGAATATTCTTCTTGGTGTACAGGACGAAGAGTCCCCCCTGGGCGGGATGGGCCATGGCGGCCAGAGCCTTGGCCAGGGTCTGGACCCCTTCCTGGGTCATACCGGTGAGGGGGAAGAGGGGCGCAGGGATGGCGGCCTCTCCCCGGTCCAGAGGCAGGAGCTTCTGGCTGTGGGGGTAGGTTCCCGGCGCAGTCTGGCGGGTGAGGGTCTTTTCCTCCCTGTCATAGGCCAGGGCCTCGAGGGTCTCGCCGTCTCCGTACAGCAGATCGAAGCCCTTCAGGGGCAGAGCGGCGGGGGTGGGCTCTGCCAGCTTTTCCAGGGTGGAGATCTCCTGGCGAAGGGCCTGGAAGAGGGTGCGGCACTGGGCGGGGGTCAGATCCAGTCCGACCGTGAGCTGGGCGGCCTGGGTGTCGGTGACGGGGCTGCCGGTCAGGACCAGATGCCCGTCCAGGACCTGGGCCTGTTCCAGCAGAGAGCGGAAGGGGTCAGCGGCCTGGGGGATGGCCCGGAGGGTCTGCTCCCAGGGGGTCATGCCCCAGGCGTCCAGCAGATTTTTCAGGGCGGTCAGGAAGGCGTGGGCGGCCCCTCGCTCGTAGGGGATGCCGAAGTGGCCAAAAATTTTCAGCATGGATTTGCCCGTGAGGAAGGCCTGCTTCCGGGCGCCGGTCCGGTCCCGATAGGTCAGCAGGACCTGCCCCTTGTGGAGGGCGTAGGCCGACAGGGGGAAGGGGATGGCCTGGGCGCCGGTGGCCTGACAGTACTGCTCGGCGATGGAGCGGTACCGCCGTCCTGCCGGGATGGTGGGGGTCTTGGTCCGGGGGAGTCGGGCGGCTCGTTCGGCTTCCAGCTCCCTGACCATGGCCTCGTCGGGGGCCTTGGGGGCGGGGGCTTCTTCTGCGGGGAAGGTGCCGGGGAGGATATGAGTGACCATAGAAAGCACTCCTTTCCTGGTTCAAAAAATGCAATGTTTAAATTAAAAGTACAGGATTTCTCAGGAATCGTCAAGAGAAATTTTTCTTTGGCCTTTTGCCCGGTCTGTGGTACAATAGCCCCAAAGAACCCAAAAGGAGAGAACACCATGGGAGCACTTACCGGATATAAAGTTTTGGATTTCAGCACCCTGCTGCCCGGCCCTTATGCCACCATGACCCTGGCTGATCTGGGGGCAGAGGTTTTGAAGATCAGCAGCAAGGATAAATACGACTTGGTGGTGGGCTGGAAGCCCGTCATCGAGGGGGCACAGGTCACCGGTCCCCAGGCCTGGCTGGGCCGGAACAAGAAGACCATGCATCTGGATCTGAAAAAGCCCGCCGCCATCGAAGCGGTGAAAAAGCTGGTCCTGGAGTACGACATCGTGGTGGAGCAGTTCCGCCCCGGGGTCATGGCCAAGCTGGGCATCGGCTACGAGGACCTGAAGGCCATCAATCCCCGCATCATCTACTGTGCCATCACCGGTTACGGTCAGGCAGGTCCCTTTTCCATGCGGGCGGGCCACGACATCAACTATCTGTCACGGGCGGGCATCACCTACGCCGCCGGACGGAAGGAGGGCGGCCCCAGCCTGTATAACTTCCAGATCGCCGACGTGGCCGGCGGCTCCATGAACGCCGTGGCCAGCATCCTGGCGGCCATCATCCACCGGGAGAAGACCGGGGAGGGCCAGTTCCTGGATGTGTCCATGCAGGACAGCGTCCTTCCCTTCAACACCATGGACGGCGCTGCCTACTTTGCCGGGGGTCCCGTCCCCACCCGGGAGAGCGGGTACCTGAACGGCGGGGAGATCTATGACTTTTACGAAACCAGCGACGGAGCCTTCATGAGCGTGGGCTCCCTGGAACCCAAGTTCTTTGCCGACCTGTGCAAGGGCCTGGGCTATCCCGAATGGCAGGACGGAGCCATCCTGAAGACCGACGTGGCCATGGTGAAGGAGACCTTCCGGGCCAAGTTCAAGACCAAGACCCGGGACGAGTGGACGACCATCTTCCAACAGCTGGACGCCTGCGTGGAACCGGTCATGTCCCTGGAGGAAGTGGCCCAAGACGAACACCTTCACAGCCGGGGCATGTGGCCCACCCTGGAGGTCCCTGTGTCCGACGGGGTGACCATCACCCAGATGGGCTGTCCCATGAACCTGTCAGCCTGTCCGCCGGAGTACCGCCACGCCGGTTATCCTGAGGGGTACCATACCCGTCAGGTCCTGGCCGAGCTGGGGTACAGCGAGGAAGAAATCGAGGATATGATCTGAAAAATAGTGAGGCCTGCCCCTTCCGGGACAGGCCTCATACATCTTCATGATAGCAAAGTGAAAAAGCAAAGTCAATGTTGGGTTGGATGATTTGCCTAGTTTCTCTCTTTATCACAAATTCCTGCTATCTATTTTGCACAAAATGCGGATTGCAAAGGGGGTGGGTGTATGGTATATTGTAATCACAAAAAAGAAAGAGGTGAGTCCAAAGTACAGTTCAGTTTGATTCAGAGATTTTTTCTCCAACCTAAGAAAGAGAGGTTAAAATGATGTTAGATATCAAGAATTCTCAGTAACCCGTGATTGCAGATGCAATTACGGGTTACTTATTTTCTGGATGTGTGTGCGCCCGAGGGGGCGCTTTTTTTGTGCCTTCCTCTGGCGGAAGTCTGCTGAATGTGGTATCCTTGGGATACCCAATGGAAAGGATGCGAGAATATGAAACAGAAAGCATGGACTGCCCTGCTGCTGTGCGCCGGGCTGATCCTGTCCCTGGCCGGCTGCGGCAGCCAGTACGGAGACTATACCACCGAGGCCGCTGTGACCCACTACGCAGAAATTCAGGTGGAGGACTACGGCACCATCACCCTGGCTCTGGATGGCCAGGCGGCCCCTGAGACCGAGGCCAACTTTGTGGCCCTGGCCGAGGAGGGCTTCTATGACGGCCTGACCTTCCACCGGATCATTGAGGGCTTCGTGATCCAGGGCGGCGACCCCAACGGGGACGGCACCGGCGGTTCGGACACCGCCATCAAGGGGGAATTCCGGGACAACAAGTTTGACAATCCCCTGTCCCATGTGAGGGGTGCTGTGTCCATGGCCCGGTCCCAGAAGTACAACAGCGCCAGCTCCCAGTTCTTCATCGTCCACCAGGACAGCACCGACCTGGACGGTGCCTATGCGGTCTTTGGCTATGTGACCGAGGGTATGGATGTGGTGGATGCCATCGTGGCCGATGCCCAGCCCACCGACCGGAACGGCAGCATCCAACCGGAACAACAGCCGGTCATCACCACCGTCACCGTGACAGAAGCATAAAACAAGGAGGCCTGTCTTCGTCGGAAGACAGGCCTCATACATCTTCATACTAGCACGATGGAAGTGCGAAGTCAATGCTTGGTTGGTTGTTTTGCCCTGATTCTCTCTTTGCAACAAAAATGAGTGGTACATTTTGCACAAAATGCGGATTGCAAAGGGGGTGGGCGTATGGTATATTGTAATCACAAAAAAGAAAGAGGTGAGTCCAAAGTACTACTCAGATTGACTCAGAGAACTTTTTCTCGAACCTAAGAAAGAGAGGTTAAAATGATGTTAGATATCAAGAATAACCAGTAACCCTTGATCGGTGACAGCGATCAAGGGTTACTTTTTTATCCCGTCGAAAAAGGCAGAGCCTTTTCCGACGTTATGGCTTGCAGCCTGCTGTGCGCGCCTTTCAGGCACACTGGCAGGCTGAGAAGAGTTTTCCGGCACGCACATGTCGCGCCGAAAAACAGACTGGGCTTTATTTCGCCACTGCGGTGGCGAAACTCTACGAGGTTTTTTGTTTCCTGCTGCGCCCCTGGGGGCGCTTTTTTTGTGCCCCAACGGGGAGCAGATGGGGAACACGGGAGGAAAAAGTGAAAAAAGATGGTGGAATAGAGGCAAAAAATTGCTTTTTCTTTGCTGCCGTGCTATGATGAATGCAAAATGGGCGTACTATGACGTTCCCTGGGAAGAAGCGTTGTGAAAGGAGGTCCGGTACCTTGTCCCATGATATGTTTTGGAGCCTGGCCCTGGCTGGGGTCCTGCTGATTTGTGCGGTTCTTGTCATACGGAGCCGGACCCAACTGAAAAAAATAAAACGGACGGCCCTGGTGGACCCCGTCACCGGGGGACACACAGAGCTGGCCTTCCAGTTTGCCTGCCGAAAGGCCATGGGGAGCAGGGGAGATTCCTGCTCGGTCATTGCCCTGCAGGTGGAGAATATGTCCCAGCTCTGCCGGCTCCTGGGGCCGGAGGGCGGGGGAGAGATCCTGGCCCGGATCCATGAAGGCCTGAAGACCCAGCTGGGGGCAGGGGAGCCTGTGGCCCGGACCGGCGAGGATGCCTTCTGCTTCCTGCTGAAAAACCGAAAGCCCGATGAGATCTGCGCCCGCCTGGACCGGATCTGTACCGCTGCCCGGGGAGAGACGGAACACCCCCTGCAGCTGTCCTGCGGCATCTACCTGCCCGAGGGCCGGGAGGAGATCCCCGTCCTCCAGAGCAAGGCGGTCTTTGCCCGCCGCAGCGGGTCGGCGGGTCGGCGCTACCACTTTTATGACCGGAACCGCTGGGAAGAGACCGCCTGGGAGCGGGAGATGGCAAAGTCTATCGACCATGCCCTGCGGGTCAGCGAGTTCGTGGTGTATTACCAGCCCAAGATCCGGGTCGCTGACCAGAAGGTGGTGGGGGCTGAGGCCCTGGTCCGCTGGCGGCACCCCCAGCGGGGACTCCTGTCTCCCGAAATGTTCCTGCCTGTGGCCGAACGCCATGAAAAAGTTGCCGCCATCGACAGCTATGTCTTCGAGTCGGTCTGCCGCACCCTGGCCCGCTGGAACAAGCAGGGCCGGGAGGCCTGTCCCATCTCTGTGAACCTGTGGAGAGCCGACCTGGACCGGACCAATTTTGCCGATGACTGCTATGCCGTCTGCACCCGGTATCAGGTGGAGCCCGGGCTGATCGAGTTTGAGATCAAGGAAGAGCTGCTGAGGGAGGATCCCGAGCGGGCAAAGTTCCTGCTGGAACGGTTCCACGCCCTGGGCTTCCGCTGCGCCGTGGACAACTTTGGCGCAGGCCCCACCTCCCTCCAGCTGCTGGCCACCCTGAACATCGACACGGTCAAGCTGGATGAGAGTTTCTTCGGCGGGGACAACAACAGCCGCCGGGGCCGCTACATCGTAGAGGCCCTGCTGAAGCTGACCTCTCAGCTCCACATCCGAACCGTGGCAGAGGGCATCGACAATCCCGGACAGGTGAAGTATCTCCAGCAGATCGGCTGTGACATGATCCAGGGCTTCCACTACTTTAAGCCCATGCCCCAGGAGCGGTTTGAGAGCGAAGTCTACCACCGGGGCGTTCTGACCTATGTGAAGAGCGAAAATCCCTACGAGGAGGTCAAAGCCCTTCCAGAGACCGCCCACACCCAGGTCACCAAGAGCATCGTTCAGTTCACCTACCAGATCCGGGAGGATATCATTGAGTTTACCGAGGCCTTTTCCCCGGTCCTTGGGGGACGGTCCCGGCTGCAGGGTGTGATGGAGCTCTTCCGCACCTCTGAGATCATCCATGAGAACGACCGGGAGGATTTCTTCCGGCTGCTGGAGCGCTGCCGTCGGGAGGGGGGCTGGGTGGAGAACACCCTGCGCTTCTATATGGCCGGCGGACGGTATAGCTGGATGGAGATTCGGATGCACCGCACAGAGGATATCATCAGCGGCATTCTGGTCAACGTGGCCCAGTGGAAGAGCGAGATGGACCGGTGGAAGGAAAAGGCCACCCGCGATACCCTGACCGGCCTTTACAACCGCGAGCACTTCGAGCAGGCTGTTCGGACCCAGCTGGAACAGAAGACCCATGAGTCCGCCGCCATGCTGTTCATCGACGTGGATGACTTTAAGCGGGTCAACGATACCCTGGGCCATATGTTCGGTGACGATGTGCTCTGCTTCGTGGCCAAGCAGCTTCTGGGTGTCTTCCGGTATACGGATGTGATCGCCCGCTATGGCGGCGACGAATTCGTGGTCTTTGCCCCGTCCATCCAGAGACCTGTGCTGGAGGAGCGGCTCAAGCGCCTGTGCGGGGCCTTCCAGCACCCCTATCGGAACGATACCATGGAGTATAAGGTCTCCGGCAGCATTGGCGTCGCCCTGTATCCCCAGGACGGCACGGATTATGAGACCCTGCTGGACCATGCAGACTGCGCCCTTTATGAGGCCAAGAGCCGGGGCAAGGATCAGTATGCAATTTACGAGCCCTATATGCGGGGCAAAGAACCCAAAGAATAAACGGCAGCCCGCCGGGAGGAGGATGAGGGTAATGACTGTTTTGCTGCTGGGCGCAGCGGGCTTTGGCCTGTATCTGCTCTATGACATCAACAGTTTTACCATAGACTGCCGTCCCCTTCGGCTGGGCTTCCTGCTGGGAACCCTCCTCATTGGCGGGGCGACCCTGTGGCAGCTGGCGGCGGCCTTCCGGGCCGGGTATATTTCCGGGTTGGGGGACCTTGTCCTCCTTGCCCTGGGCCTGGCGTCTTTTGGGGCCCTCATCTACTGCCTGTTTTTCGCTCTGCCCTTTCAGGAAACCTACACAGCCCCGGAAAACGGACGGCCTGTCTACACCGGCGGGGCCTATGCCCTGTGCCGCCACCCGGGGGTGCTGTGCTTTTTTGCCATGTACCTCTTCTGGGGTCTGGCGGCCCGGCCGTCAGACCTGCTGTGGGTGGGCATGACCTTTTCGGTCCTGAACGGAGGGTACGCCTGGTTTCAGGATCGGGTGACTTTCCCCAAAACCTTCTGCAATTACGAGACCTATCGGGCCAAAGCCCCGTTTCTGCTCCCCAACCCGGCCAGTATCCGCCGGGCCAAAGCCACCTGGGGACATCCTGACGCAAAGGAGGAGGAACTGTGAGATTCCAGGAAAAACTGCATGAATATTCCAAAGAGCAGATCTGGGAGGAATACTGCGGGTTTCTGACCCTCACCACCGAGGAGTTCATGGATATCCAGAAGCGGCTGCTGCTGGAACAGATGGAGCTGTGGTCCTCCAGCGCCCTTGGTCAGAGCATTCTGAAGGGGCAGAAGCCCACCACCATCGACGAGTTCCGGGAGATGGTCCCCCTGACCACCTATGAGGACTATGCCCCCATCCTGCTGTCCAAGCAGACCAAGGCCCTGCCCGGAGAGCCGGTTCTCTGGGTCCAGACCACCTGGGAGGGCGGCGTCCACCCTATCAAGGTGGCTCCCTATACCAAGGCCATTCTGGACACCTTCCAGCACAACGTCATGAGCTGCCTGCTGCTGGCCACCAGCAAGGAAAAGGGGGAGTTTGACGTCAGCGTCACCGACCACATGCTCTATGCCCTGGCCCCTCTGCCTTTTGTGACCGGCCTGCTCCCCCTGCTGTTCCAGGAAGAGATCGATATTGAGTTTCTGCCTGCGGTGAAAGACGCCGTGAACATGACCTTCAAAGAGCGAAACGTTCAGGGTTTCAAGCAGGGTATGAAGAAGGGCATCGAGTACTTCTTCGGCCTGGGCAGCGTCCTGTATTATGTCAGCCAGAGCGTGACCTCCATGGGGGGCGGCAGCAACAAGAGCCTGGTGGAAAAACTCCTCAGCGTTTCTCCTGCCATGCTGGTGCGCATGATGATGGCCAAGCGCAAATGCAAAAAGGAGAAGCGGGATCTGCTGCCCAAGGACCTCTTCAAACTGAAGGGCTTCATGTGCGCCGGCACCGACAACCGCTGCTACAAGGCCGACCTGGAAGAGATGTGGGGCGTGTCCCCCATGGAGGTCTTTGCCGGCACCGAGCCCACCTGCATCGGCTGTGAGACCTGGAGCCGGGAGGGTGTGTACTTCTTCCCGGATGCCTGCTTCTATGAGTTTATCCCCGAGGATGAGATGAACCGGAATATGGAAGATCCCAACTACAAGCCCCGGACCGTCCTGTGGGACGAAGTGGTCCCCGGCGGGGTCTATGAGATCGTGCTCACCGTTTTTAAGGGCGGTGCCTTTGCCCGGTACCGGGTGGGCGATGTGTTCCGGTGCTCCGGCATCGGCAGCCGCCTGGAAAACAACAGCATCCCCCGGTTCCAGTATGTGGACCGCACCCCGGAGATCATCGACATCGCCGGGTTTACCCGCATCACGGAAAAGTCCATCAACCAGGCCATCGAACTGTCCCGTCTGCCCATCGAGGCCTGGACGGCCAAGAAGGAGTTCACGGAAAACAACCGGCCCTACATGCACCTGTACGTGGAGCTTCAGCGGAACCACCTGATCAACACGGCGGTGAGTACCCGCATCCTCCACGACCAGCTGGGCATCTATTTCCAGTACCTGGACCAGGACTACGAGGACCTGAAAAAGATCCTGGGGGTGGACCCCCTGAAGATCACCATGATCAAGTGCGGCACCTTCGAGGCCTACGAACGGAAGTTCGGCGGCACCATCCGGGCCATGAACCCGGAGAGCTGCGAGATCAACGATTTGCTGGCATGTCACCAGTTTGACTGTCTGGAGAGAAGAGGTGGAATGGATGACTGGATATAGTTGGATCTCCATTACAGCCCTTTTCTGCTATCTCTTCCTGTTGCTGACCTTCCTGGCGGCCCCCAGGAAGGAGCGGGTCATCCGGTCTTTTATGATGCTGATGCTCATCATGATCCTCTGGGTGGGCGGCTCTTTTGCCATGCGTATGCAGATGTGGCCGTCGGTGAACCTGTGGCACCATGTGTCGGTGTTGGGCATGATGATGCTGGCCTCGGGCTACTACCACTTCACCCTGGACTTCCTGGAGGAGAAGAACGGCCGGGGCCGCTGGTTCTGGACGGGCTTCCACCTGCTGCTGTTTGTGGTGGACTGCCTGACCTGCTGGTTCATCCCGGAGCCTCTGGTGGTGGAAAAGGGCGGCTCTGCCCAGTTTATTTACCACTATAACTGGCATATCTATGTCCTGGTGGTCTGCGTGATGGCCTGCGTGGTGCACATCGCCTACACGGTGCGCCGTCACTGTAAAGGCAACCGCATCGCCTTCCAGCAGCTCAAGCCCATCATCTATGGCATCGGCATTCTGCTGCTGGGCCATGTGGCGGCCACCCTGCCCGTTTTCGAGGGTCTGCCTCTGGATATCCTTTCCGGTGTGGGCAACGTGTTCTTTATGTTCTATGCCCTGTACAAAAAGCAGCTGTTCAGGATGACCCTGCTGCTGTCCCGGGTGAACTATATGATGGTCGCCGTGGCTCTGGGCTGCATTGCGGCCTATCGCATTGCCGACCCCCTGCAGGCCTTCTTTACCGGCAAGGTGGGGCTGAACCACACCGCAGCGGTGGTGGCCATGGCGGCCGTTCTGGTGGTTTTGGTGCTGGTGATCTACGGCATCATTGCCCTGGTGCTGAACTTCATCTTTGTGCGGGATGAGCGGCAGCAGCAGCAGAAAATCGACCGGTTTGCCGAGAATATCAACCACAAGCTCAGCGTCAGCGAGATTTTGGGGGACCTGACCGATGTGATCCAGCAGACCACCCATCTGGACCGTATGGCGGTCTTTGTCCGCCAGACCGACGGGGATTTCCGGGTGGAGTACACCACCAATCCCCTGGATGAAAAGGGCTTCTACCTGCGGGGCGACCACCCCCTGGTGACCCATCTGAGAAAAACCGACCAGTGGATCAGTCTGCTGGAGTTCCGCCGGACCACCATCTGGCGCAGCATGTGGGAGAAGGAGAAGAAGCTCTTCGACCACCTGAAGGCCGACTGCTTCGTTCCCCTGTGCAGCGAGAACGAGTTGGTGGGCATCCTGATGATCCCCGAGAAGAAGGAAAAGCCCCGGCGGGAGGCAGATCTGCTCACTGCCCAGGCCATTTCCCGGCTGTGCGCCACGGCCCTGAAGGACGCCTATGTCTACGAGCGGGCCATCGACGAGGCCCGCATCGACAAGCTCACCGGCCTTATCAACCGGAAGTACTTCCTGGAACTGCTGGACCGGGAGTTTGAACAGTACAAGGACACGGCCCTTTCCCTGTGCCTGCTGAACATCGACGATTTCAAATTGTACAACCAGCTGTACGGCACCCACGAGGGCGATATTGCCTTGTCCCGGGTGGCGGGCATCATCCGGGCTACCCTGAACGAGGCCTGTCATGGGGCCCGCATTGGCGGCAAGGAGTTTGCCCTGCTGCTGCCGGGCTATGACATCTACTCGGCCAAGCTGCTCACCGACAATCTTGTGGCGGAGATCATGGAGATCAACAGCCGCCGGACCGACCAGGTGACCCGGAAGCTCACTGTCAGTGCCGGTGTCTGCGGCGCTCCCTACATGGCCTCTACCGCCAAGGAACTCTTCCGCAACGCAGAGACAGCGGTGTACACCGTGAAGCGGTCGGGCAAGAATGCCGTGCAGATCTACTCCACAGATATCTACCACCAGGAGGAGCCCCACGGCTACCACAGCGGCTACGGCGAGAACGCCAGCACCATCTACGCCCTGACGGCGGCCATCGATGCCCGGGACCACTACACTTACCAGCACTCCCAAAACGTGGCCTACTACGCTGCAGAGCTGGCCAAGGCGGCCGGCATGGAGAACGACCTGGTGGAGATCGTGAAGGAGGCCGGCCTCCTCCACGACATTGGCAAGATCGGCATCCGGGAGGACATCCTGAACAAACCGGGTGACCTGACCCGGGAGGAGTACGAGGCCATGAAGGGCCACGTTGAGAATGGTGTGAACATCATCCGCTATCTGCCCTCTCTGGACTACGTCATCCCGGCGGTCCTGTCCCACCACGAGCGGTACGACGGTCTGGGCTATCCCCGCCGGCTGAAGGGGGAGCAGATCCCCATCACCGGCCGCATCCTGGCCATTGCAGACGCCTTCGATGCCATGACCACGACACGGAGCTACAAGGAGGCCATGACCGTCGACGAGGCTCTGGAGATCATGGAAAAGGAGTCCGGCTGGCGGTTTGACCCCAAGCTGGCCCTGATTTTCATGGATCTCATGCGGGGCGGCACCGTGGAGATCCGGGGACACAAGAACACCGGGGAACCGGTGGCCCTGGACCATGTGCTGGCCCAGATCAAACAGACCAACTGTTCGGACAGATAGTCCGAACCAAACCTATGGAGCACAGAAAACCGGAAGCGGCCGGTCCCGGAAGGGACCGGCCGCTTTTTTTCATTCTGCCGGGCACTGGCGGCCGGTGTGGTC
>JAFZEB010000100.1 GCA_017560855.1 Ruminiclostridium sp. | reverse complement strand
GGAAATAGGAGACACTATGGAAAACAAAAACAACTGCGGTGCAGAGAACAACAGCTGCACCTTCCGTACCACCATCGGCGGACAGGCCCTCATCGAGGGCATCATGATGCGGGGGCCTCAGAAGCAGGCCATCGTGGTCCGTAACCAGGAGGGTGGTCTGGAGATCAAAGAGGATGAGCTGAAGCTCATCAAGGACAAGCACCCTATTCTGGGTCTGCCCTTCATCCGGGGCGTGTTCACCTTCCTGGGCTCCCTGGTCAACGGCATGAAGGCCCTCATGTGGTCGGCAGAGTTCTACCCGGAAGAGGAGGAAGAACCCACCAAATTCGAAAAGTGGATCGAGGCCAAGTTTGGCAGCGAGGCCCTCATGAAGTGGATCCTGGCTGTGGCGGTGATTTTGGGCATTGGCCTGTCCCTCTTCCTCTTTATCGTTCTGCCCACCCTGGCCACCTCCGGGCTGCTGTATTTCTTCCCGGATGCTCCCATGTGGCTGCGGAACCTGCTGGAAGGCGTGGTAAAGCTCATCATATTCTTCCTGTACCTTTACTTCTGTTCAAAAATGAAGGACATCCGGCGGACCTTTGAGTACCACGGCGCTGAGCACAAGACCATCTTCTGCTACGAGCGGGGTCTGGAGCTCACCGTGGAGAACGCCCGGGCCATGCCCCGGCACCATCCCCGCTGCGGCACCAGCTTTCTCTTTGTGGTCATTGCCATTGCGATTCTGGCCTCCTGCGTGGTCTTTGAGCTGCCCGGAGTCCGGGATGTGGCCACCAATGCTCTGGTGCGTATCCTTCTGCATCTGGTGATGCTGCCCTTTATCGTGTCGGTCACCTACGAGATCAACCGCTTCATCGGCCGCCACGACAACCCGGTGACCCGCTTCCTGTCGGCCCCCGGCCTGTGGATGCAGAACTTCACCACCTTCGAGCCGGACGACTCCATGCTGGAAGTGGCCATTGAGGCCCTGGTAAGAGTTCTTCCTAAAAATGAAGGCGACGATGCCTGGTAAAAGGCAGACGATTAAACCAAACGAAAACAACAAACTCTATTGTGATTGGGGTGCGAACTATGGCGATCACATATCATGATCTGTATTTGAATACCAGCAAGGCCATGGGAGCCATGGGCATCGAGGCCAACCGCCTGGAAGCCCGGGAACTCATCTGCGCCGCTGCCGGGAAGAGCCCGGAAAAGCTCCTGCAGGACCTGAACCTGTACACCACCGATGAAATTGCGGCCACCGTGGAGCAGATGCTCCAGCGTCGGGCCAACGGCGAGCCCGTGGCCTATATCGTGGGGGAATGGTCCTTCCTGGGTCTGACCTTTGACGTGGGTCCCCAGGTCCTCATCCCCCGGGTGGACACCGAGGTCCTGGCCCATCGAGCCATTGCCTGCCTGAAGGGCGTGGAGGGCAACACCCGTGTTCTGGACCTGTGCGCCGGTTCCGGCTGTGTAGGCATCTCCATTGCCCAGCGGTTCAAGAATACCCGGGCCGTCCTGGTGGACCTGTCCGACGGGGCCCTGGACCTGTGCAAGAAGAACATCCGCCGCCACAACCTCACCGGTCGGGTGGTCCATCTGAAGGGGGATGCCATGCAGGCTCCCAGCCCCGCCCTGGGCAACTTCGACATCCTGGTGAGCAATCCCCCCTACATCCCAAGCGGCGACATCCCCGGCCTGGACGACTCTGTAAAGAACTTCGAGCCCATGATGGCCCTGGACGGCGGCGACGACGGCCTGGACTTCTACCGGGCCATTGCCACCCTGTGGCAGCCTGCCCTGAAGCCCGGCGGCCGCATCCTTTTCGAGGTGGGCATCGGTCAGTCCGAGGCCGTGGCCATGATCCTGCTGAAGGCCGGCTATGAAAACATCTGCATCACCCGAGACACCGGCAAGATCGACCGTGTGGTGGAGGGTATGCGCCCCAAAGAACGAGAGATCCCTGACATGCTCCATGACACCAAGGAGGAAACATAAATGGCAGAGAAAAAGAAAATGGTAGAGTCGGCAGCGCCGGCTTCTGACAAGAAGAAAGCCCTGGAGACCGCTATGGCCCAGATCGAGCGGGCCTACGGCAAGGGCTCCATCATGCGCCTGGGCGACAACAGCCGGGTCATGGTGGAGGCCATCCCCACCGGCTCTCTGGCTCTGGACCTGGCCCTGGGCATCGGCGGTGTCCCCCGGGGCCGTATCATTGAGATCTACGGCCCTGAATCTTCCGGTAAGACCACCCTGGCCCTGCACATTGCGGCAGAAGCCCAGAAGCGGGGCGGCGAGGTGGCCTTCATCGACGCCGAACACGCCCTGGACCCCACCTACGCCCGTGCTCTGGGCGTGAACATTGAGGACATGCTCATTGCCCAGCCCGACACCGGTGAGCAGGGTCTGGAGATCTGCGAGGCTCTGGTCCGCTCCGGCGCACTGGACGTCATCGTGGTGGACTCCGTGGCCGCTCTGGTCCCCCGTGCCGAAATTGAAGGTGACATGGGCGACGCCCACGTGGGCCTCCTGGCCCGCCTCATGAGCCAGGCTCTCCGTAAGCTGGCCGGCTCCATCGCCAAGACCAACTGCGTGGTCATCTTTATTAACCAGCTCCGTGAAAAGGTGGGCGTCATGTACGGCAACCCCGAGGTCACCACCGGCGGCCGTGCCCTGAAGTTCTACTCCTCTGTCCGCATCGACGTGCGCCGGGTGGAGGCCCTGAAGGTGGGCGGCGAAGTCATCGGCAACCGCACCCGTGCCAAGGTGGTCAAGAACAAGGTGGCTCCCCCCTTCCGGGAGGCCGAGTTCGACATCATGTACGGCGAGGGTATCTCCAAGTACGCCGAGCTGGTGGATCTGGCGGTCAAGCTGGATATCGTCCACAAGAGCGGCTCCTGGTTCTCTATGGGCGACGAGCGCATCGGCCAGGGCCGTGACTCCGTGAAGCAGTACTTCATGGAGAATCCTGAGATCTGCGACCAGGTGGAGGAGCAGATTCGGGTGAACTCCTTCAAGCTCCTGAGCGCCCAGGCCCAGGCCGCCGCCCGTGCGGCCGGCCGTGCCCCCCAGGAGGAAACCATCACCCATTCTGCCCAGCCCAAGGCGGCAGCTCCCGCCCCCCGCGGCATTGATATAAGCGCAGACGACTTCGACGACGATGAGGATTGAGTCCCTTCTCCCGCCCAGTCAGCCGGGGAAACCCTGGACCCTGACATTGGAGGGAGGAAAGTCCCTGCGGGTCCCCGAGGGCCTGGTCATTGACTTCGCTCTCTACCAGGGAAAGGAGTTGGAGGATGACCTCTTGGCCCAGCTGGAAGAGGCGGCCTTCGGGGCCGGTCTCCGGGAGAAAGCAGTGAGCCTTCTCACCGGGCGAATGATGTCCGCCGGACAGCTCAGGGAGAAACTCCTGGCCAAGGGAGGGACCGAGGCCCAGGTCCAGGACATTCTGGACTGGGTGGAACGCATTGGACTCCTCAACGATGAAGAATACGCCAGGGCCCTGGTCCGGCACTACCAGGCCAAGGGCTATGGCATCTATAAGATCAAGGACGAGCTCTACCGCCGTCAGGTCCCCCGGGATTACTGGGAGGAGGCCCTGGCTGGGCTGGAAGAGCCCGACGACAGCATCCGCCGCTTCCTGGAGAAAAAACTCACAGCCCCCCAGGACCGGAAACAGGTGAAGAAGGTCTCCGACGCACTGATCCGCCGGGGCTTCACCTGGGGCCAGGTTTCCCGGGGCATTGAGTCCTTCCGCCGGGACTTTGACGACACACACATAGGAGAACACACATGAAAGTTGGATTTATTTCCCTTGGCTGTGCCAAGAATCAGGTCAACTGTGAGCAGATGATCTGGCAGACCTACGAGGCCGGCCATGAGGTGGCCCTGGGTTCCGAGGACTGCGACGCCGTGGTGGTGAACACCTGCGGCTTCCTCCAGGAAGCCCGGGACGAGGCCATGGGCGAAATTGAAAAGCTGGTGGAGATGAAGAAGGCCGGTCAGATCCAGAAGATCATCGTCACCGGCTGTATGGCCCAGTGGAAGAAGGACGAGATGGCAGAACTCTGCCCCGACGTGGATGGATTCATCGGCGTGGGCGGCTATGAGGAGATCGGCCAGATCATCAACCGCATCGAAGAAGGCGAAACCGTCTCCCACTTTGGCGACATCCACGCCCCCATTCCGGAAACTGACCGCGTGGTCTGCACCTCCGATTACTGGGCCTGGCTGCGCATCGCCGAGGGCTGCGACAACCGCTGCACCTACTGCGTCATCCCCTACATCCGGGGCAAGTTCCGCAGCCGTCCCGAGGAGGCCATTCTGGAAGAGGCCCGGAACCTGGCCGAGGCCGGTATGAAGGAGATCATCGTGGTGGCCCAGGACATCACCCGTTACGGCCTGGATCTCTATGGCCGTCCTGCCCTGGCCGACCTGCTGCCCAAGCTGTGCGCCATTGAGGGCATTGAGTGGGTCCGCCTCCACTATCTGTACCCCGACATGATCACCGACGAGCTCATTGAGGTCATCGCCAACGAGCCCAAGATCGTCAAGTACATCGACCTGCCCATCCAGCACATCAACGACCGGGTCCTGAAGGCCATGAACCGCCGTGGCACCGGCGCGGAGATCCGCGCCCTCTTCACCAAGCTGAGAGAGCGCATCCCCAACCTGGTCATCCGCACCAGCCTCATCACCGGCTTCCCCGGGGAGACCGATGAGGAGTTCGAGGAGCTGTGCGAGTTCCTGCTGGAGTACAAGCTGGAGCGTGCCGGTGTCTTTGCCTACTCTCCCGAGCCGGGCAGCGTGGCCGGGGCTATGGAAGACCAGGTGGACGAGGATGTGAAGCGCCGCCGTCTGGAGCTGCTCACCGACCTGCAGATGCGGGTGGTGGACGAGTACTGCGAGAACCAGGTGGGCCGGGAGATGACCGTCCTGTGCGAGGGCTACGACGACGAGACCGAGCTCTTCTTTGGCCGCAGTGAGTATGACTCCCCCGGCATCGACGGCATCGTCCACTTCGAAGGCGAAGAGGGCGGCGTCCGCCCCGGCGACTTCTACCGGGTGAAGATCACCAGCACCTATGACGGCGAGCTCATCGGCGTCATTGCCAACGAGGAGGAGTAACCATGAATACCGCCAACAAACTCACCATGATCCGGGTGGTCCTGATCCCGGTGTTTATCGTTCTGCTCTACCTGGGCCGTACCATCCCCGCTCTGGCCGTCTTCATCGTGGCCAGCGTCACCGACTTTGTGGACGGCTATGTGGCCCGCAAGTATCACTTGGTCACCGATTTCGGCAAGTTCATGGACCCCTTGGCCGACAAGCTTCTGGTCATGTCCGCCATGGCCTGGTTTGTGGAGGTGGGCTGGATGCCCGGCTGGGCCTTCTTCATCGTCCTGGCCCGTGAGTTTGCCGTCACCGGTCTCCGTCTGGTGGCGGTGGAGCAGGGCCTGGTCATCGCCGCCGGTAAGTCCGGTAAGGTGAAGACCGCCTCCACCATGGTGGGCATCATCCTGATGCTGGCCGTCCCCGGCGATCTGCTGAACCTGATCTGCGTGGCCGTCATCGTCATCACCACCGTGTACTCCGGCATCGAGTACTTCATCCAGAACAAGCAGGTCATCCTGAACGGAGACATGTAATAGGAACAACAGCCAGCCTTCGGGCTGGCTGTTTTTGCGTGGCAGCCGTAGGCTGACTGAGGGGTGCTATCCTTGCAGTATAATTGTCGTAACGGTACGACAGCATGCCCTTAGACCCCGCACCCCTCCGCCCCTGCGGGGCACCTCCCCTCACAGGGGAGGCATTCCGTTCACCCAAAAAACTTTTTCAAAAAATTTTTGCAGCCCCTGTCCACTTTTGGGGTCCTGATTCGTTATAGTTAATGAAAGGAAGTTTTTCCTATGATTTGAGGTGTATCCATGCTGGTCTATCTCGCCCTGATCGCCCGCCCCGGGAACCGGGCCAGGTTCGAAGAACTCTATACCCGGTACGGGGGTCTCATGCACCATGTGGCCCTGGGCATCCTGGGAAACGAAAAGGACGCCGAGGACGCCGTCCACGAGGCCTTTCTGGCCATCGCCCGCCACATGAACAAGGTGGGGGAGGTGGGTGACCCCAGAACGAAAGCCTATGTGGTGACCATCGCCCAGCGGAAGGCCATCGACCTCTACCGCCAGCGGGCCCGCCGCCCGGTGGACGACCTGGAGGAGTCCACCGTCCTGACCACAGTGCCTGAGACCGACCACGGACTGGCCCGGTGCATGTTGAAGCTGCCGGACCGGGACCGTCAGTTTGTCCTGCTCAAATTTGACCAGGGATACACCACGAAAGAAATCGCAGACATGATGGGTCTGACCCTGTCCGCCGCCTACAAGGTGGAGCAGCGGGCCAAGGCCCGCTTGGAAAAATTATGCCGAGAGGAGGGTTTGCTAAAATGAAACAAGAATGGACCTGGGAGGATTTTCCCATCCCGGAAGCCGACCTGCGGACGGCGGCACGGGCGGCGGGACAGGTGCTGACCGATGCCCTGCCCCAGCCTGAGGATTGCGCCTATCGTTTCTCACAGGAATTTCAGCGGAAGATGGATCGGCTGGTCCGTAAGGTTGACCGTTCCGGGTGGGTCACCGGCCTCCAACGGGCGGCTTGCTTCTTTCTGGCCCTCCTCCTCGGCGGAACTGCTTGGCTTACAGTGGATGCCCAGGCGAGGGAAACCTTCTTTGGTTGGGTGAGCCAAAAGTTGGATAATACCCAGCATTATTATTTTGTGGAGCAAGAGGAAAAACTGCCCGAGAAAATGTCGGAGGTTCGATATGTTCTCCCTAGTGTGCCGGAAGAATACCGCCTGGAGGACACTGATAAGAACGGGACCCATACCGACTGGTTGTATGTAAATGACAAGGGCCAGTATCTCTCCTTTGGTTACCTGACCCAGGAAACCAAGTATGCAACGTCCCATATTGTCTTTAGCACGGGCGGGAGTGAGAAAAAGATTGTTTTGGTTCATGGTGCGCCAGCAGAGTATTATCATGATCCGAGAGGTGTGGAGAGTGATTTGATCGTTTGGAAGGATGAGGAACAAGAAGTTTTGCTCTACATTGTGGCCTATTTAAGTGAATCGGAGTTGATTCAGATGGCGGAATCTGTTGTCCGAGAAGAAAAATAAAATTTTTTGAAAAAGTTTCAAAAGAAATGTCCAAAATCGCCTCCCTATTTCGTTATAGTTTATGAAAGCTGAAACGAAGGGAGGTAATTTTATGCGGAAAAGAGTATTGGCATTGATGATGGCTTTGGTTTTTGGGTTAGGCATTTCTGCCCAAGCGGTACAACCTAGATATGCTCAGATTTCACCATCTCTTGGTTTTACCGGGACAACGGCAAACTGTTCGGTGACGGTTCGTGGAGAAAACTCTACGGATAAGATTTCTATTACGGCTAAACTGTACCGAGGCGGCACTCTGCTGGCGACTTGGACTAAAAGTGGTACTGGTACGGTGACACTTAGCCAGAAGAAAACTGTGACGAAGAACTATAGCTACACTCTGGAATCGAACGTGACGATCAACGGAGTCAAGCAGTCTGTTCCACTTGTAACAAAAGCGTGTTTGTAAACAGGCACAGAAGAAAGAATAGTAAAGGAGGTATCCAGCATGTTAAAAAAAGTAATAGCAACGGTGTTGTGTTTCAGTATCTGCGTTGTCCCTGCGTTTGCGGCAATGGGTAAAGTGTATTGTGACATTATACCTGGTAAAGGAAGCACGAGTTCGTATGACTACGCAAGAACCCAAACTTCAGCAATCGAAAACCGTCTTACCGATAAATCTAAGGTGATGAATATCTTTGCCAAGGCATGGATAATAGATTACCTTACAGGTACAGCTTATGGAACACAGAGTACAACATCCCATTATGTACTCAAGACCAGCGCAACGAGTGGACAGGTAACAAATAGTTGGAGCAATCCGACAAAGGTTTACATTGGGATGGGTCAGGCAAGAACGCGCTATACCGACAATACTACGGATGAGCATAACCGTACGGGACACCAGTATACTCTCGGTGGACAAAATGCGAAAGCAGTATCTGTAGAGCCTGCCAGCACTGACCCCGCGACTGGATTTGGCAGCGGTAAGGGTGATGCGATGATCGCTCTGATCTATGAAGTGTACGGTTACGACCTCAGTGAGTACACCTATGTTCCCGCTTGTACTTTAGATACGGACCTGGTTCAGGATGCCGATGCCGCTGTGAAGGCTCTTGCAGATGTCAACTTTGATGTTCAAACGGCACTCCGGGATGGGGACCATACCCCCTTCGGCTATCTGTATCAGGGAAATGTTGCCTATACGGTCGTGGAACAGCCGGATGGGAGTTTGACTCTGACCCAGTATCAGTTGACACCTCCCATAACTGCACAGAAAAACTCGACGAGAGAGTTGATAGGGAAACCGGATATTCCTCTGTATCAAGTAACTGAGGTGGAAAATGCGGCGGCCGAAAGAAATGTGATTGATACCCTTTATAAGTGAAAGTGTGATGCCTGAAATGCATCGGTGAAACACTTTCTGGCGAAAACGAAATAAAGGGGGAAACACTATGAAAAAGCGTTTTGGAATTTTTGCGTTGGCCTTAGTACTTGGTTGTTCGATTGTCACTTCGAGTGCCCTTGCTGTGTCTCCTGTCGATGATGGGGAACTGGATGAGATTGAGGTGACTGCAACCACTCGTGTTTTCTGGATAGACGAAGAAGGGAATCGCGTTTTGGTTGAAGAAGATACCGAACTTGTGGACAGTGTCCTGGTAGAAAGAGATCCTTCTGGAGAAGTATCTCCGCAAGTGGTTCAGTATTTGAGAAATGTACAGTATTTTAAGGGCTTTGAAAGTGGCACTATGGGGTGCTACATCAATGCTGATTTCGAGTATGAAAAGGGCAACTACGTGGTTTGTGTCAAAAACGATAGTGGCCTATACAATATCCCGAGTGGATGGAAAAAGCTGGACTTTAACACATACAGGGATCAGGCTAAAAACAAGCGCTGGGCTACTGCAAATTATAATGTGACTATGCTGACTACAGGTAACCAAACAAGAGTGTATGAGATTACCATTAAAGCTGATTATAACGGGAATGTGTCTAAGTATTAAAGGCATATGCGAGACATTCGGAAAGCTATGTCGAAAGCGGGTGAGGTGTTCACCTGATTGTAGACGGATGGTACTATGCCTCTGCGGTATATACTACCGATAGCATGGCTGACCGGGAGACGAATAGTTTGCAAGTTTTGATCCAGCCAAGTGAAGGGACCTTCACAGAGGGGGAAGCAGTCGCTTCCCCCTCTATTTTCTTTCCGGTCATCGGTTGAACAAAAAACAAGCCGCCGACTTTGACAAGTAGAGCAGTAGGTTGTATAATATTTGTATACAAATATTGAGTGGAGGGATCGGAATGGAACAGAGAAACAAGATCAAAAATCTCCTTGGGACCATGGCCACCCTGAGTGTCCTGGGTCTGGCGGTAGAACTGGCGGTGGCCGCAAGTACCGGTTCGTCCATGCAGCGAGTCCTTCTGTTCCTGCCTGTGGCCTTCAGCGCCATTCTGGTTCTGCTGGTTGTACGCCTCCTCTTTCTGGCAAAAGAGATGCCCGATGGGGAGAGACTGCGGCAGAACGTGTTCTCCAGTCTGGTGGTCCTTGGTGTGCAGACGGGATACTGCCTGCTGATGGCCACCGGAAAGGTGGGTCTGGAACCCGGAACCTTCGGCGATATCTTCGCCTTCCTGGGGTATTTCTCCGTACTGCGTCTGGTCTATGACTTCCATAAGCAGAAACCTGTGGATGAAAAAACAAGCCGCCTCCCTTGACAAGAGAGGCGGCCGTGGCTATACTAAAAGCAGAAGGAAGCTGGCTTTGCGGTCAGCCCCAAGATTATTGGTTTACATTATTTTTTGCAAACCGCTCGGTGGCAGCCGGGCGGTTTACTTTTTTCCGCACTGGATGACCAGGGCGACGATGCCGATGATGACCAGCGTATACTGAAACAGTTCCGCATATGTAACCATCCCATC
>JAFZEB010000099.1 GCA_017560855.1 Ruminiclostridium sp. | reverse complement strand
TCCGTCTGCGGCAAAGAGAGGAAAGAATAGAACGGTCAATTCAGGTGGGAGCTGAGACAGGGAGGGGGCCGCCGCAGGATGAAGAGCTAGGATGAGGACGACGGAAAGAAGGCCCCAATATAGGGTGTACAGAGGGCAAATGAGGCCGGAAAGGTTTCCAGGGGCCTGAGAGTAATCCCAGAAGCGCACCCCAACACCCCAGAGGTAAACGGCCCCCACAGCATATTCTGCCAAAGTAGCCAGCAGGCCGCCGGCGATGAAGATGGTCACAGGGTGGGACTGGAGGAGTGGGGGCATGTGAAGGATGGCCACAGCACCCAGGCCGTACACCGGGCACAGAGGGAGAAAGAGAAGGCACTTTCTTCCGTGGCCGCCACGCCCCAGGAGCTGGGCGTAGAGGACCTCCAGAAGTAAGCCCAGAAAACTATAAAATAGAAACTCAGTAAACAGTGAAATCATAGCAACACCTCCTGCTCATATTGCCCCGAAAAGCAGGACAGGATTCACCAAAAACTTTTTTTGAAAAAATTGAAAAAAGTAGTTGACATTTTTGGCAGGCCATGCTATTATGTACAAGCTAACGGTTCAGGAATACGACTTATGCGGGTGTAGTTCAATGGTAGAATCCCAGCCTTCCAAGCTGGTCGCGTGGGTTCGATTCCCATCACCCGCTCCATTTGAAGTGGGCTGAATCGTGCAGGCGGGACCAGGTTCTACCGGCTGCCGCGTTTGATATGCGCCTGTAGCTCAGCTGGATAGAGCAACTGCCTTCTAAGCAGTGGGTCAGGGGTTCGAGTCCCTTCAGGCGTGCCATTTTTCTGACACTCCTCAGCAAACTTTATATGGTGGGTATAGCTCAGTTGGTTAGAGCACCGGATTGTGGTTCCGGGTGTCGAGGGTTCGAATCCCTTTACCCACCCCAGACGTCTCGAGAGAGCCGGAACATCGGTTCCGGCTCTTTCTTTTATTTTGAGACGTGCAGTGGCTCATAATGGGGTGTCGCCAAGTGGTAAGGCACGGGACTTTGACTCCCGCAGTCGCTGGTTCGAGTCCGGCCACCCCAGCCATTTTAATTGCATATGACCCAATAGCTCAGTCGGTAGAGCACCTGCCTTTTAAGCAGGGAGTCCAGGGTTCGAGTCCCTGTTGGGTCACCAACAAGAAAGCGCCGCTGTAAAGCGGCGCTTTCTTGTTGGTCATTGAGATAGGGGACGAGAACCCGGTTCGACGGCCGCCCGCAGGCGATTGTGTCGGAGCGCAACCGCTGCAAAGCAGCGGCTCTTGGTGCGGAGGCGTCCCTGTTGGGTCACTAAAAAGGGCGACATGTTTTGGCATGTCGTCTTTTTTAGTATTCACGATCAGCGATTCCCATAGTGCCCTTGGCGCTGACCAGGAAACGTTTGGCAGCCGGGGAGAGATCCGCCAGACTGGAAAAGGACACGCCCAGCTGACGATATGCACGGGGATGAAGGGGAAGGACAGCCGCACCGGAGGTGTCGCCCTGCAGGTGCAGGCCGGGCAGGAGGCTGACACCCAGACCGGCCTTGACCAGAGCTAGAATGGTCAACTCATCGTGGGAGGACCAGCGGATACGGGGCTGGAATCCTGCCTCCTGGAAGAGGCGGGGCAAGTCATAGTCACCACTGGTCAGGATAAAGGGGTCGTCTTTTAGCGCGGACAGTGCAATGGCCTCCACTTTGGCCAGACGATGGTTTTCGGGCAGGATGGCGAAGTATTCATCCTCCGTAAATTGGATCCAGAGGTCAGAGCCGCCAGGGCTGCGGCTGGAAAAGGCGATATCAATGGTGCCGTCGGCCAGCCAGGCATCCAGAGCCTCTTGATCTCCTTCCAACATATGGACGGTGATGCCGGGGTACTGGGCATCGAAATCCCGAAGGATATCCGGCAGCCAATACCGGGAGATACTGTGGAAGACACCAATGGTTACGGTGCCGGTGACCAACCCCCGAATATCCGAGGCCACCTGCTCCACCTGCTGGAGCTTGCGCTCCAGGTCCCGGAAGTAGGGGAGGATGGCCAGACAATCTGCCGTAGGACGCACGCCGGTTCGGGAGCGGACCAGCAGGGGAAATCCCAACTCCTCTTCCAGAGAGGTAATCAGGTAGCTCAGACCGGACTGAGTATATCCCAGGGTCTCAGCTGCACGAGTAAGGTTACCCAATTCTACAGCGGTGAGGATGGCTTTTCGCTTTTTCTGATCCATGGGAACTCCTTTCCATCGAAAAAACTGGGAACGATACAAGGTATTTTCTGTTTTACAAATGATAGTGCTTATAGTATAGTGTAATCACAGCCAGAAAGCAAGAGACTCGCTTTCTATAATTCCTTCTTTTGACATTGGATTACGGCTCAGCCGGCAAAAAAGCACCTGCTCAGCAGGTGCTTTTTTGCGTGCTTTTAAGGACTCACTTCGATGGGCTGCTGGAAAATGAAAAAGGGGCGGTGCATGATGCACCGCCCAAAAAGGATTGGTTCATTTGACGCCCATGGTCTGCTTGGCACTCTCCAGGAAGCGCTTGGCAGCGGGGGAGAGGTCATCCAGGCTCAGCATAGCGGCGCCCAGCTGGCGATAAGCACGGGGGACCAGGGGAAGAGTCACAACGCCGGGATGATCTTCCTTTAAGTAAAGGCCGGGCAGGACACTGACACCCAGACCGGCCTTGACCATGTTGATGATGGCCAGCTCGTCCTTAGAGGACCAGCACACGTTGGGCTGGAAACCGGAGTCCTTCAGCAGGCGGGGGATATCGTGGTCGTGGGCATCGTCTTCCATGATGAAGGGTTCGCCCTCCAACTGGTCCAGGGTGATCTCCTTGGCCCAGATGAGGGGATGTCCTTCGGGAACCACGGCGCAGAGGTCATCCTGCATGAACTGGACCCACTGATAGGGGAAGTTGGGCTGCCGACTGTAGAGGAGCAGGTCCACGGACCCGTTCCGAAGCCATTCGTCCAGGTCATCCTGGCCGCTCTCCCGGATGGAGAGGGTGATGCCGGGGTAGTGGGTGGTGAAGTCACGAAGGATGTTGGGCATCCAGAACCGGGAGATGCAGGGGAAGACACCCACAGAGACATTACCCACAGCCAGGCCGCGGATATCGGCCACTTCCTGCTCCAGCAGCTGACTTTTAAGGTGAAGTTCCCGGAGGATGGGCAAAATACGGGTACAGTCAGAGGTGGGGCGAACGCCGGACCGGGAGCGGATCAGGAGAGGAAAGCCGAACTCGGTCTCCAGGGATTTGATGATGTAACTCAGGCCCGACTGAGTGTAGCCTAACTGCTCAGCCGCCTTGGTCAGGTTTCCTATATCGATGGCAGCTAAAAGGGCGGCGCGTTTATTTTGATCCATGACGGCTCCTTTCCATCAGGTATTTTGATGCTATAAAATAGTTTTTTGGGTATTACAAATGGTTATGCCCTAAGTATAGTTGAGTTGTCGAAAGATTGCAAGTAGAATTCCGGTAGTTTTCCAAGGTTTCTTTCTGAATCTGGTCAAAGGCAGGGGGATTCCGAAAGGTCGGATTCCTTGGAACGGAAAATGAGGAAGTTGTATTGGTGAAAACTACCATAAGAACGCTTGATGGAGTGCATAAAATAACCATGTTTTACAAATGTAAGAACTTATGATATTTTAGAATCAGAAAAAGAAAGCAGAGAGTACTGGCCAGGCCCAAGCTTTTTTAGGATCGACACACAGAAACCTGAAGAAGAAAGGAGCCCTTACTATGAAAAATTCTCAGAATCTTATGCTGTATTTTGCTGCCAGCTTTGCTATGTTAGCGTCTTACGTGATTTCCGTGGCACAGCAGCCCACCGGTACGGGTGTGCTTGGCGCAGTGGTGTCCGGACTGGCCGTGTGTGCACTGGTCCAGGCGGGCTCTGATTTGATGAGGGACCGCAAAGAGAAAAACTGATCTCTTCCATCCTTTTCTTTGATGCATTCCCATGGGACGCAAGCCCCGCCTGTTCGCTCAGCAGGCGGGGTTTTGCGTGTTAATGAGCTAAAAGAAAATATATTAGATTCATAAGGGATTCTGATGACCGGAATCGAGATTCCTCGTTTTACAAACGGGAATTCCTTTGGTATAGTAAGAACAGAAATTGACACGGAGGACTTTGCCCCTTGTCCTTCGTGCGAAGCGCTGCAAAAGGCTGGATGTCTCTCCGATTCAGCCGAAGGGCCTATCGCTCTCTTGGGTCTGCGCAGTGTAGATGAAGGCGCAGAGGATTGGCCGATCCTCTGTGCTTTTGCTTTTTTTCGAATAAAATATAGCCGTGGTATGAAAGATCTCATACCACGGCTGTTTTTATTTTTTCTGCAGTTCAGCTTTCTTCATGGCCATGCGGCGCATGGCTTCCTTGTCCACTTCCTCTTCCATCCAGAGGTGGAACTCAATGCTGTCCATGTCGTGGTAGGGGCTTACGGTAGGTTCCCCGTTTTCGTCCAGCTCTTCTTCTTCCTCTTCCTCGACGGCCAGGCCAAAGCCCATCATAGCCAGGTCCAGGTCATCGATGCAGCCGATGTTGTCCAGAGAAAGGTTCTTGAGATCAAAGTCCTTTGCCATTGCTGTACCTCCATGTGAATTGGCGCGGTGAGGCACCTGATTTCTTGTCTATACTATAGCATAGTTTCTTCATCTTGTCACCCTTTTGTGAGAAATCCTGTATTTTCCTCAAAACCAGGGGGGCGTTTCATAAAGAAAAACCAGATAGAGGGTCTTGACAAATGCATAAAAATACAATAACATAGTGCCAAACCAGAGATAGAGGTGCGTTTCACCAAGAGTACCCGGTTCAATGCCGTGCAGGGCAGGGCCGCAGAAAGGGGTGGGCGCCGAAGTGGGTCTTCCCTGCATGGGAGGCTTCGCTGGGCGAACGAATTAAGAGTCGTTCGACTGTCGCAAATGGAAACATTTTGCGGAGGGCTATCCTTGATACGAACGCCGGCTTGTTTTGCCGGAGCTATTGTCGTTTTATCAAGCAGCTATCCCCGCATAGCCAGCTTGATTTTTTTATATCCAAAATCAAGCGGTAACGACTTAAATATGCAGGAGGAATTTATTATGAAGAACCAGAATCCTATTTTCAGAGGCATTGCAACCGCACTTGTGACCCCCACCACCCCCCAGGGTGTTGATTATGACCGTATGGGCAAGCTGATCGACTGGCAGATCGAAAAGGGCATCAACGCTCTGGTCATCTGCGGCACCACCGGTGAGAGTTCTACCCTCACCGATGCCGAGCACCGTGAGGTCATGCGCTACTCCATCGAGCGTGTGGCAGGCCGTGTCCCCGTCATCTGCGGCACCGGCAGCAACGAGACCGACTACGCCGTGGAGCTGACCAAGGCTGCCTGCGAGTACGGCGCAGACGCTGTCCTGGTGGTCACCCCCTACTACAACAAGACCACCCAGAAGGGTCTGGTGACCATGTACAACACCATCGCTGACGCCAGCACCAAGCCCGTGATCCTTTATAACGTCCCCTCTCGTACCGGTATCGCCATCGAGCCCGCTACCTACGTGAAGCTGGCTGAGCACCCCAACATCTGCGCCATCAAGGAAGCCAACAGCGACATCTCCAAGATTGTGGAGACCTTCTCCCTGGTGGGCGACAAGCTGGATATCTACTCCGGCAACGACGACCAGATCGTTCCCATTATGGCCATGGGCGGCATGGGCTGCATTTCCGTTCTGTCCAACGTGATCCCCACCGAGACCGTGGCTATGGCCGACAAGTTCTTTGCCGGTGATGTGGCCGGTGCTGCCAAGATGCAGTGCGACTTCATGCCCCTGGTCCGCTCCCTGTTCTGCGAGAGCAACCCCATCCCCGTGAAGGCCGCTATGGCCGCTATGGGCTTCTGCGAGAACTACCTGCGCCTGCCTCTGGTTCCCATGGAGGAGGACCACTACGAAGTTATGATCCAGCGCATGCGTGCTCTGGGCATCAACGTATAAGAGGTAGTGCCATGAACGTGATCGTAAACGGCGCTCTGGGCCGTATGGGCCAGCAGGTCTGCAAGCTCCTGGAGGAGAATGGTCTCACTCTGGCAGCTGCGGTGGACCGTGCCGGAGGTGAAGGCGTTTACCAGAGCCTGACCGACTACACTGGCCCTGCTGATGTGGTCATCGACTTCTCCAACCATGCAAGCGCCGCCGAACTGGTGGACTACTGCAAGAGCCGGAACCTGCCCCTGGTGGCAGCCACCACCGGCTACATCCCTGAGGAGTTTGCCATCCTGGAGGAGGGAGCCAAGACCGTTCCCGTCTTCCAGTCCTATAATATGTCCGTGGGCGTGGCTCTCCTGGCCCGTCTGGTGAAGCAGGCTGCTGCCATCTTCGGCGGCTGTGATGTGGAGATCATCGAGGCCCACCACAACCGCAAGGCCGATGCCCCCAGCGGAACTGCCCTCCTGCTGGCCGATGCCGTGAAGGAGAAGCGTCCTGATGCCGAATACGTCTTCGGCCGCTCCGGCCAGCACAAGCGTCAGCCCAATGAGATCGGCATCCACGCCCTGCGTATGGGTAACGTGGTGGGTGAGCACGAGGTCATCTTTGCCACCGACAACCAGACCATCTCCCTGAAGCACCAGGCCCACGACCGTGCCCTCTTTGCAGACGGCGCCATCGCAGCCGCCCGCTTCATCGTGACCCAGGCCCCCGGATTTTACCACATGGATGACCTGCTGGGTCCCTGACTACCCCCGAAACAGATATAAAGGAAATGTGACCGATTATGCTGTATGATAACCTCTCTGTCAATGAACTGGGCCACCTGACCATCGGCGGCCTGGATACCGTGGACCTGGCCGACCGATTCGGCGCTCCCCTCTACGTTCTGGATGAAGACCAGGTCCGGGCCAACTGCCGGACCTATGTTCAGGCCCTGGGCCAGTATATGCCTGAGGGTTCCTACCCCCTCTTCGCAGGCAAGGCCCTGTGCTTCAAGGGGCTGTACCCCATCCTGGACTCTGAGGGCATGGGTGCCGACGTGGTCTCCCCCGGCGAGATCTACACCGCTCTGGCCGGTGGGTTCCCCCCGGAGAAGCTCTACTTCCACGGCAACAACAAGACCGACGAGGATATCCAGTACGCCCTGGAGAGCGGCGTGGGCCAC
>JAFZEB010000098.1 GCA_017560855.1 Ruminiclostridium sp. | reverse complement strand
TCCGCCAAGTATTCCTCCAGCGGTGTGGAGGGTCTGGGCTTTGCCATCCCCATGGACGATGTGGCCGACATGGTCAACGAGCTCATCACCGCCGGTTACGTGAGCAAGCCCCTGCTGGGTGTCTCCGTAGACGACGTGCCTCAGTCCGTCCAGGCCTACGGCGTGCCCGAGGGTGCGGCCGTCCTGGTGGTCACCCCCGGTCTGCCCGGCGAGAAGGCCGGTCTGAAGGAGGGAGACATCATCACCAAGATCGGGGAGACCGAGGTCACCACCGCTGATGAGCTCATCACTGCCAAGAACCAGTACGAGGTGGGTGACACCGTGACCCTGACCGTTTACCGTGGGGGCGAGACCCTGACGGTGGACGTGACCCTGGAAGAGTCCACCCCTGAGAAGGAAGCCCTTCAGGAAAAGGCCCAGCAGGAGTATCGGGAGAAGTATCAGCAGGAACAACAGCAGCAGCAGGGCAACAGCTACGGCTATAACTGGCCCTTTATCTTTGGATACTAAGCAGAACCACGGGCGGCCCTGTTGGGCCGCCCGTTGTTGCGGGGACCCCTCATCAGTCACCTGCGGCGACAGCTTCCCCCCAGGGGGAAGCCTTGCCGTTGGACCAAACAAGCCTTCTCCCTGGGGAGAAGGTGGCACGGCGAAGCCGTGACGGATGAGGGGAAAAGAAGAAAAGATTCTTGCTGTAGAAAAAACTTTATGATAAGATAAAGACACTTTAACACAGAAAAGAGGAATTGGTATGAAGAAACGGATCCTTTCCCTGGTCCTCACCCTGGTGCTGGCCTTCTCCCTGGCGGTGCCTGCCATGGCCATCAGCCCCGACCTGGAAGCCCCTTATAAGGCCAAGATCAAGTCTGAGGCCCCCAAGTGGGGCAGCTGCATCCAGCTGGTGGACTTTGACCTGAACGGCAGCCCTGAGCTGGTGATGGGCGGCCTGCCCGGCAGCGGTCTGTTCTCCATCTTTGAGGACGTCTGGTCCTATGAGAACGGCGTGTTTGTGGAGAAAACTGTATCCGAGTATGACAAGCTGAGCATTGAGGGCTATGACCTCTACCGGAACAATTCCACCGGCACTTATCGCATCGAGGGCTCCTACACTCTCCGTGCCGGTATGGGCTACCATTCCCTGGTCACAGCTTACTACTCCATGAACAACGACAAGGTGAAGGTCACCGATGCCTTTGTGGAAGACCATGCCGGCAACAGCGTGACCTATTATGTCAACGGCACCAAGGTCACCAAGAGCAAGTACAACAGTTCCTACAACGCCCGCAACAGCGGCTGGAGCAGAGTTTGGTCTTATGACTCCTCCTACTGGATGAACGGCGGCAGACCCTCTGACGCAGAGATCCAGAAGCTCCTGGACGACTACGCCGGCAGCCCCGCTCTGGCGGTCTACAGCACCCATAAGATCACCGTGGACGGCGCTCCTGTGGGCCTGACCGCCTACAACATCAATGGCAACAACTACTTTAAGCTCCGTGACCTGGCTGCTCTGCTCAATGGCACCCAGGCCCAGTTCCAGGTGGGCTGGAACGACGCCGCCCGGACCATTACTCTGACCACCGACGCTGCCTACACCCCCGTGGGCGGTGAGCTGGCCAAGGGCAGCAGTCTGAACCAGTTCGGTGTTTCCACCGATGCAGGCATCTATGTGGACGGTGCCCCTGCCGACCTGGCAGCCTACAACATCAACGACAACAACTACTTCAAGCTCCGTGACCTGGGCAAGGTCCTGGGCTTCAACGTGGGCTGGGACGATGCCACCCATACGGTCAGCATCATGACCGACCAGCCCTATTCCGAATAATCTCCACAGCAGGCGGACCGGAACGGTCCGCCTGCTTTAGTCTGTCGAAAAAGGCAAGCCTTTTCCGACAAAGGGAGATTGCGGCCTGCTTTCTTGGTAAAACATGGCTCCTTATGCCCTGTGGAAGAATCCTAATACCCTTGACACCCCTGCAATTTTCGATATAATGAATCTATTATGGACATCTGTCGTCCTATCGAAATTTTGTTTCATCGCCGAAGCCATCGGCGAGGAAGGAGTATATCTATGCTTTCCAATTCTCAGAAGACCATGGAAAAGATCGTTGCCCTGTGCAAGGGCCGCGGCTTCGTGTTCTCCGGCAGTGAAATTTACGGCGGTCTGGCCAACACCTGGGACTACGGCCCCCTGGGCGTGGAGCTGAAGAACAACGTCAAGAAGGCCTGGTGGAAGAAGTTCGTCCAGGAGAGCCCCTACAACGTGGGTCTGGACTGCGCCATCCTGATGAATCCCCAGGTTTGGGTTGCCTCCGGCCACGTGGGCGGTTTCTCTGACCCCCTGATGGACTGCAAGGAGTGCAAGGAGCGTTTCCGTGCCGACAAGGTCATCGAGGACTGGTGCGCTGAGAACAACTACGAGCTGGAGAAGCCCATTGATGCATTCTCCCAGCAGGAAATGGCCCAGTTTGTGGCTGACCACAACATCGGCTGCCCCACCTGCGGCAAGCACAACTGGACCGACATCCGTCAGTTCAACCTGATGTTCAAGACCTTCCAGGGCGTCACCGAGGATGCCAAGAACACTGTGTATCTGCGTCCCGAGACGGCTCAGGG
>JAFZEB010000009.1 GCA_017560855.1 Ruminiclostridium sp. | reverse complement strand
GGCTTTCTGCCCATGAACAAGAAGAACCGCCGGACCCATCTGGAAAGCCTTCAGAAGGAAGAGCGGACCATGGTCTTCCATGAGGCCCCCCACAAGCTCCTACCCACCCTGAGCGACTTCCAGGCTGCCTTTGGCCCGGACCGGCGCATTAGCCTGTGCCGGGAACTGACCAAGCTCCATGAGGAAGTCCTGCGGACCACCCTCAGCGGGGCCATCGAGCATTACACGGCCACCCCTCCCAAGGGGGAGTTCGTCCTGGTCATCGAGGGTGCGCCCCCAGCCCAGGAGGAGGAATACACCCTGGAGGACGGCCTGGAACTGGTGGACAAGCTCCAGGCAGAAGGTGCCTCTACCCGGGATGCGGTGAAGCAGGCGGCCGCTGCTTACAAGCTCTCCAAAAAGGCCCTGTACGACCTGGCCATCGCCCGGAAGGACGAGGATTGACCCTTCCTTTTTTGACAGTTCCTGACAACTACCGATTGTATAATGTTATAATTTGGAGAAAACCGTCGAACCAACGGCATAGGAAAAGCGCTTTCCCGGCAGGGAAAGCGCTTTTCGTTGTTTTTGTGTGTGGTGTTGTGTGTGAAGCTGGGAGATGGGCGGGTGCGCGGCTTACCGATGCAGCAGTTCCTTCAGGCAGGAAGAACAGACGTTCTTGCCCTTGAAGATAGAGATTTCCTTGGCGCTGTCACAGAAGATACAGGCGGGCTGATACTTCTTGAGCATGATGGAGGAGCCATCAACGTAGATTTCCAGGGAATCCTTCTCAGCAATGTTCAGCGTGCGGCGCAGTTCGATAGGGAGGACGATACGCCCCAGTTCGTCGACCCGACGGACGATACCAGTGGATTTCATGTGTGTGAAGCACTTCCTTTCCCGGTTTAGCCGTTTTTTCTTTCTCTGTCCAAGGCAGCCGGGCTCTCTTTCCGGCAGCGTGGCAAAAACGGCGAAAAAACACAAAAACTCTTGGAAACATCATAATTATAACAAATCGTATTTAGAAGTCAATCGAAAATTGTCGTTTGGTAGGAATACAGGGGGGATCAGGAACAGAATCTTTTCCAATTTTCCAACATATGGTATGGAAAAACTTTGAAAAGGAGTGAAGCCATGGCAATGACAGTGATTTGGACGGGGATGACGGCCCTCTCCCTGGTGTGTGCCCTGATCCTGGGCAATCAGTCCCAGCTGGCTCCGGCGGCCATGGAGGGAGCCGCCCAGGCCATCCAGCTGGGGATCTCCATGGCGGGGGCCTTGTGCCTGTGGATGGGGGTCATGGAGGTCATGGACCGGGCGGGGCTGGCCGGAAAGCTGGCCAAGCTGCTGCACCCCCTTTTACGTCGGCTCTACCCGGACTTTGCCGGAGACAAGGGGATCATGGACACCATCGCCGCCAATGTGTCAGCCAACCTTCTGGGGTTGGGGAATGCCGCCACCCCTCTGGGGCTGGAAGCTGCCCGGCGGATGAGCAGAAGATCCCCTGGGATCGCCTCGGACAGCCTGTGTATGCTGGTGGTGTGCAACACCGCCTCCATCCAGATTATCCCCACCACTGTGGCGGCGGTGCGGATGGCCGCCGGGTGCGAGACCCCCTTCGATATTCTTCCGGCCGTGTGGGTGACCTCCCTGCTGTCGGTGACGGTGGGCATCACGGCGGCCAAGATTTTCAGCAAACTCTGGAGGGACTGAGGATGCAGATGGTGTTGGACCTGCTGGTGCCCGGGATCATCGCCGGGGTGTCCTGCTATGGCATGGCCAAAGGGGTGGATGTGTACGATGCCCTCCTCCAGGGGGCGGCCAAGGGGCTGGAGATCCTGTGGCGCATCCTGCCTGCTCTGGTGACCCTCCTGACGGTAGTGGCCATGCTCCGGGCTTCCGGGGCGTTGGACCTGGCAACCCAGGTGCTGGCCCCCCTGCTGGGGGTACTGGGGATTCCCCCGGAGACCATGGGCCTCATGCTGGTGCGGCCCATCAGCGGCAGTGCGGCATTGGGGGTGGGATCAGAGATCATCACCACCTACGGGCCGGACTCTCAGATCGGTCGGACGGCGGCGGTGATGCTGGGGTCCACCGAAACCACCTTTTACACCATTGCCGTCTACTTCGGGGCGGCAGGGATCAAAAAGAGCCGGTACGCTGTCCCGGCGGCCCTGTGCGCCGACCTGGCCGGGTTCTTTTTCGGGGCCTTGACGGTGCGGATTCTCTTTGGATGAACATTGTAGATGGGTGGGTTTTGTGGTATGATGAGAAAAAACGTTGGGCCCAGGAGGTGAAACCATGGCCGAACTGACCTTACATACCCCCGTATCCAAGCTCCCCGGCATCGGTCCTGCCCGGGAGGCATCCCTGGCCAAGCTGGGACTTTATACCGTGGCCGACCTGCTGGCCTTCTTCCCCCGGGACTATGAGGACCGGACGGTCCGGGAGAACATCTGGACCCTGCCCCTGGAGGAGCCGGTCTGCTTCGCCGCCATGGTGGCCGAGCCCTTCCGCACCAGCTTCATCCGCAAGGGCATGGACCTGACCAAGGGCCGGGTGGTGGACGGCACCGCCCAGGTGGACATCACCTTCTTCAACCAGTCTTTTGTGACCAAGGCGTTGCAGCCTGGGGAGACCTATTACTTCTACGGCAAGCTAACCGGCCAGGCCGGGTTCCGGCGGCAGATGGTCAACCCGGTCTTTGAGAAAGAGGGGAGCACCACCTTCACCGGGGGCATCATGCCGGTCTACCCCCTGACGGCAGGAATCTCCGCCAAACTCCTGTCCGGTCTTCAGCGGCAGGCTGCCCAGTGCGTGGACCAGATTCGGGAGACCCTGCCGGAGGAGATTCGCCGGAAGAACCAATTGGCCCCTGTGGAGTTCTCCTATCGGGCCATCCACTTCCCGGACTCCTGGGAGGACCTGCAAACCGCCCAGCGGCGGCTCATGTTTGAGGAACTCTTCTGCCTGAACCTGGGTCTTACCCTCATCCGGGGGCGGCGGTCCCTCCACGAGGCCATTCCCTTTGAAAAGCAAGATCTGGGGGCCTTTACTGGTTCCCTGCCTTTTACCCTCACCGATGCCCAGCTCCGGTCCGCCCGGGAAGCGGCAGGGGATTTGGCCCAGGCCGTCCCCATGAACCGCCTGCTCCAGGGTGACGTTGGCTCGGGCAAGACCGTGGTGGCCGCCGCCTGTGCCTTCCTGACCTGGGAGAACGGCTGTCAGTCCGCCTTGATGGCCCCCACGGAACTGCTGGCCCAGCAGCATCTCAAG
>JAFZEB010000097.1 GCA_017560855.1 Ruminiclostridium sp. | reverse complement strand
CCCCTCCCTGCTGAAAACCAGGGGCTGGACCAACGAGCTCATGGAAAAGCTCCTGCCCAAGCCCAGATATCGCCGCATGAACGGCCGCTCCACCCCCATCTGGCACCGGGACGATGTCCGGGCCGCTGAGGAGACCGACCTCTTCAAAAAGAAATCCCGTCCTCCTAAGCCCATGGGACAAGCCGCCGAAGGGGCCAGGGAAGCCGCCCAGACGGTGGCTCACACCCTGGACAGCCTCTGGAAGGCTGCCCCCAAGGGGGATGACCACGGCTGGGTCCTGGCGGAGTACTACCACCAGGTCATCACCCACCAGCTGCCCGGGGCCGCCAAGGGCCGACCCATCCGGCCTAACCAGGCCTCCGCCTTTCTCAACCAGTTCCTCTCCCTGGAGCGCCGCTGCGACCCGGACCAGTTCCCTGCCGATCTGACCCACTTCATCCAGGCAGGGGTTTGGATGGGCGAGAACCTGACCGGTGCCCTCATGGGAGAGGTGAAATCCCGCTATGTCCAGGTCCTCCATGCCGCTGCATCCCGTGTCATCGAGGACTTCACCGCTGCCCAGCCGGAAGCCGACCTGACCGCCCTGCTGGCCATGGAGGACTTTCCCAAAAAGCAGCTTCTCTCCCGGACCCTGGGCTACCTCTACTCCGTGGTCTTCGTGCCCCGGGCCATCCGCACCAGCTTGGAAGTCCTCATGGCCCTGAACCCCAAGGACGAGTACCCGGAAGCCCGTGCCATGTCCCGCCGGTTCATCCTCCACATCGGGGGCACCAACACCGGCAAGACCTATGCCGGGTTCCAGCGGCTGAAGGCCGCCCCCACTGGGGTCTACCTGGCACCTCTCCGCCTGCTGGCCCTGGAGGCCCAGGAAATTTTGCTGGAGGCGGGGGTGGACTGCTCCCTCACCACCGGCGAGGAGGAAGACCGCCGGGAGGAGGACACCCACGTAGCCGCCACTGCGGAAAAGCTGGACCTGAAGCAGGTCTACCACGTGGCGGTCATCGACGAGTGCCAGATGATCGCCGACCGCCAGCGGGGCTACGCCTGGACCCGGGCTATTCTGGGAGTGCAGGCCCCGGAGATCCACCTGTGCGCCGCCCCGGAGGCCAAGGACCTGCTCATCCGCATCATCGAGAGCTGCGGCGACAGCTGGGAGCTGGAGGTCCACAAGCGGAAGACCCCCCTGCTGTGCATGAACCACACCATAGACTACACCCGGGTCCAGCCGGGTGACGCCCTCATCACCTTCTCCAAGGTGGGCGTTCTGTCCATCGCCGAGGACCTGCGCCAGTCGGGCAAAGAGCCCGCCATCATCTACGGTGCCCTCCCCTACTCCACCCGCCGGAAGCAGATGGAAGGCTTTCTGGCCGGGGACATGGAGTACGTGGTCTCCACCGATGCCATCGGCATGGGCCTGAACCTGCCCATCCGTCGAGTCATCTTCATGGACACGGAAAAGTTTGACGGCATCGAGCGCCGGGAACTGAAACCAGAGGAGATCCAGCAGATCGCAGGCCGTGCGGGCCGCTATGGCATGTACGCCAAGGGGTATGTAGGAGCCACCCAGAACCTGGCCGCCATCCGGGCGGGGCTGGAGACCGTGGTCCCGCCCCTTCAGCAGGCGGTCACCGGCTTTTCCGACCTGGTCCTGTCGGTGGACTTTGACCTGCTGGAGGTCCTCACCGAATGGAACCGGATGCCCACGGTGGAGCCCTATGTCAAGCTGGACATCAGCCGGTATATCTCCCTCATCTCGAAAATCCGGGAGATGGGCTTCACCCTCACCAAGGACCAGGAGCTCCGGGCAGCCAACATCCCCTTTGATGAAACCGAAGAACCCCTGCGGGAGCTCTTCTTCCACTTCCTGCGGGTCCATCTTCGGGGAGAAGCCATCCAGCAGCCAGGGCTCCCCGAGGGGAAGGACCGAACCCTCCCAGAGCTGGAGCTCTACTGCCGGAAGCTGGACCTGTACTTCTCCTTTGCCAAAGCCTTCGGCTGCGCCGTGGACGAGGATGACCTCTACGAACAGCGGGAGGATGTGGCCGAGGAGATCAACGAGATCCTCCTCCACCGACTGAAAAACAACATCCGCTTCTGCGCCTCCTGCGGCAAGGCCCTCCCCCTCCACCACAAGGGGCGGCTGTGTGAGGGGTGCTTCCACAAGAACCGGAAACCCTCCTTTGGGTATCACAAGCGATAAAAAACTCCCGACCGGATTCCGGTCGGGAGTTTGGTTTTACTTGCAGAAATTCTCCACGTAGCTGTCGATGGACTTGCGGATGACCTTGACGGCAGCCTGACGGTCATTCACGTCGCTGGCCACGGTCTCCTTGCCCTCCAGGCTCTTATACACGGTGAAGAAATGGGCCATTTCATCAAAGATATGAGCGGGCAGGTCATGGATGTCGTGGTACTCGTTGTAGGTGGGATCAGAGAAGGGGATGGCGATGATCTTCTCGTCGTTCTTGCCATCATCCAGCATGCTGATGTAGCCGATGGGATAGCAGCGGACCAGGGTCAGGGGGTCCATCTCCTCGGAGCACAGGACCAGAACGTCCAGGGGGTCACCGTCGTCGCCGAAGGTACGGGGAATGAAGCCGTAGTTGGCAGGGTAGTGGGTGGAGGTGAACAGAACACGGTCCAGCAGGATGTAACCGGTCTCCTTGTCCAGCTCGTACTTCTTCTTGCTGCCCTTGGGAATCTCAATGACTGCGATGAAATCCTCGGGGGTAATGCGCTTGGGGCTGATGTCATGCCAAATGTTGCTCATGGCGAATGCCTCCTTCTCTCCTATTTCTTTTCATCGTCCAACGGACGTATACCGTTTCGCTATATTCACATTATATCGGATTTGCCAGGAAATCACAATCGACTCCCTGCACAGCTTTTAAGACTTAAAGTGAGTCCAAATACTCCAAAACGGCAAAATCCCGCACGGGCTCATCCTTCCGCAGATAGAGGGGGTGGTGGGGATGACCCTTCTTGGACCGCTTTCCGGCGCACAGCCACTGGGCACCATACGCCTCACCAATGGACACCATCTCCCGGACGCAGTCCTTCAGATAGGGGCGCTTCTCGATGATGGTGCCCCAGGCGGCCCACACGGCAGGGCGATAGCCCTCCCCCACCTGCTCCAGCACATAGCGGAAGGCCGCCATGTTCTCCCGGTGGAGGGCCAGGTTGCAATTCAGGTCCAT
>JAFZEB010000096.1 GCA_017560855.1 Ruminiclostridium sp. | reverse complement strand
TGGGTCACGCCATGGTGGCCTACAAGCAGAAGAACTCCGAGCCGGTCCAGAAGATCACCATTGTCCCCCACACCCAGGGCTCTCTGGGCTACACCCTGCTGATGCCCGAGGAGGATAAGACCAACCTGCGGACCCGAGAAGAGCTCATGGCCCAGATCGCCGTGTCCATGGGCGGCCGCGCCGCCGAGGAAGTGGTCCTCAACACCATGACCAACGGGGCTTCCCAGGACATCCAGGACGCCACCAGCGTGGCCCGGAATATGGTGGCCATGTTTGGTATGAGCGACGAGTTCGGCATGATGGCCCTGGCCAGCCGCCGGAGCCAGTATCTGGACGGGGGCTACGGCATGGACTGTGCCCAGGACACCGCTGCCCGGATGGACCAGGCGGTCAAGGCCATCCTGGACCAGGCCTATCAGGATGCCGTCCAGGTCATCCGGGACAACCGGGAGGACATGGACAAGGTGGTGGCCTACCTGCTGGAAAAGGAGACCATCACCGGCGGCGAAATGGTGGCCATCATCGAGGGCCGGGACCCTGCCGAGGTAGACTCCCCCTATCTGTCCACCGCTGCTGCCCAGGCCCTGCCCAAGGAGGAGACTCCTGTGGAGGAATCCCCTGCCCAGCCTGAGGAGACCCTGGAAGAACCCAGGGAGCCTGTGGAAGAGGTGGAGGTCGAAGTGCCTCCCATGGAGGAAACACCCAAGGAGGAGCCGGAAGAGGAACCCAAGCAGGCTCCCCACGATCCTTTCTAAATCCAAACAAAAACCGCCCCGATGGGGCGGTTTTTCATTTCGTGTGGGATATGGCCAAAGCCTTCTCCCTGGGGAGAAGGTGCCCACGAAGTGGGCGGATGAGGGGGCTTTGGAGCGATTCGACACCACCCTTATCGGTAGGGGCCGATTTGATATCAGCCCGGCAACGTGACTGGATACATAAAAAGAGGAAAGGCATTTGCCTTTCCTCTTTTAGGGTTGCGGGTTATTCTGCGTGCTCGGGGTGATCTTCACGCATGACGAAGACATCCAGGAAGGTGGCGTTCTTCACCAGGTAGTTGGCCACGGAACCCATCTTACGCAGGGGACCACGGCTGGAGCGGGTCAGGAAGATGACCGCAGCGCCGATCTCCCGGGCATATTCCACGATTTCCACGCCGGGAGCGCTGCCCAGCAGGACCTGGGTGTGGACGGTGAATTCAGGCAGCATGTTTGCCACTTCCTCCAGCTCGGGAGCAGCCTGCTCTGCGCGGAGCTTGATCTCCTCCATGGAGTTGATGTACAGCTGTGCGCCGATGACCTTGACGATGTAGATCTCGCACTCTTCGGGTCTGCACACACGCTTGACCATACGAATGGTACGCTTGGAGCGCTCACTGCCGTCGATGGGCAGAAGGACTTTCTTAATTTCCATGAAAAAACCTCCTCTTTCATATGATTTCTTGTTCAGATTATACCATACAAGTGGTAGGGTGTCAACAAATGGGGTTTTATGGAAAACATCAGGATTCTCCATGGACGATGGTGTAGGCCTTGTGAAGGGCCTGGATCTCGGCCACCTGATGGGTGCCGCCGGGTTCACCGTCCAGGGTCCAGGTGAGGCCCTCTTCAGAGGTGATGGTCACCTTGGGGGTGGAGAAGGAGGTGAGGACGGAGCTGAGGACCGAAGGGTCCCCGCTGAGGAGGGCCCGACCGAACTCTTCCACCGTCTTGATACCCCGGATGGGGGAGATGAGGGTGACCTCCAGCAGGCCGTCGGACAGGTCGGGGTTGCCCGGAGGGAAGTTCTTCACGCCGCCCACCGAGGTGGTGTTGCTCACCATGCCATAGAGGAAATCCCCCTCAATCACGTTGCCGTCGTACTCCACCTTGATGTGGTGGGGCTTGATGGAGGTCAGGTTCAGAGCGCCCTCCAGGATGTAGGCGTTGTAGCCCAGCACATTTTTCATGGCCTGGGGGGTGGAGTAGGACACCTGGGCGAAGGCACCGAAGGCCGCCACATAGAGGAAGTCCCGGTTGTTGAAGGAGCCCAGGTCGTGGGTTTGGGGCACGCCGGTGACGGCGGTGGCGGCCACCTCACTGATATCCTTGGTGGAGGGCAGGTCCAGGTTCCGGGAGAAGTCGTTGGTGGTGCCCAGGGGGATATAGCCGATGACGGGCACGGGGTCCATCTTCCGGGCGCTGGAGATGGCCTCGCTGAGGGTGCCGTCGCCGCCGGCAATGACGATCTGGTCATAATCGTGGCCACGTTCCCGGATGATGTCGGTGACCGAACCCCTGTACTGGGTGGGGAAGGTGGTCACCAGGCAGTTTTGCTCGGTCATGGCGTTGATCATATCCGACAGGCCGAACCAGGTCTTGTTCTTGCCGGCGTGCCGGTTGTAGATGAAAAGGATGCGTCTCATAACGGCCTCCATAATCTTTGGATTGGGGACGAATGGAAATTCTGTGTTTAATTACGAAAGCGTTTGTTAAGTACCCATATTATACTGGGTGTGGAAGAAAATTGCAATCCTGTCCGGGGAAAAATCCTGGAGCATTTGCAGACATGATTATATCCCCAATCTTTTCCGTTGACAATAGACACTATCGCAGGATATACTAAAATTGATATATTATGGCAAAGTGTTTGCCGTGTACCGACTGAAAGAAGGAGGGCAGGCCGTGAACAAGCGAGAGCTTCTGGACCGGTTCGCCCGGGACGGGGATCAGCGTCTGCTGCTGGCCCGGGTCCTGGACCAACAGCAGCGGGCCGACCAGCGAGGCGTGCCCACCCATACGGGTTTCCTCTCCCCGGCGGAGCAGGCGGTGAGCGCCGACCTGCTCATGGCTGCCGCCCCCAGGCAGGGGGTCCTCTTTGGGGGCTACCCGGAGGCTGAGCGGAAGCTCTGGGCCTTCCTGCCAGACTGGCTGGAGGAGGAGACCTGGCAGGAGAGCGAGGATTGTCCCGTCTGCGCCCTGGAGGTCAAGGTGACCGCCATGGCCAGTCTCACCCACCGGGATTACCTGGGTTCCCTCATGGGCCTGGGGCTGACCCGGGAGAAGATCGGGGATATCCTCATCACCGAGACCGGGGCCCAGGTCCTGGTCCTGCGGGAGACCCTCCCCATTCTGCTGGCCCAGTGGGAAAAGGCGGGGCGATACCCGGTGAAGCTTCGGGAAATCCCTTTGTCCGACCTGTCCCCCGCCAAGGGAGAGGTCAAGAAGATTCGGGATACCGTGGCCACCCTGCGGCTGGATGCGGTGCTGGCTTCCGGTTTCTCCATCTCCCGCAGCCGTGCCGCTGATCTCATCCGGGGTGGCCGGGTGATGGTGAACCACCGGCCCTGTGAGAAGGCCGACAAGACCCTGGAGGAAGGAGATACCCTGTCCTGCCGGGGCCTGGGGAAGTGTGTCTTGACGGAGGTGGGCGGAACTTCCAAGCGGGGCCGCATCATCCTGGGGCTGGAACGATATTTGTAATTGACCGGGGGAGACCCCATGACCATAGAAAGGAACAAGGACATGACCAAAGAAAGCATTGACCGCATCAACGAACTGGCCCGCAAGAGCAAGACCGTGGGCCTGACCGAGGAGGAAAAGGTGGAGCAGGCAGCCCTGCGGAAGGAGTACCTGGCCGACATCCGCAAGAGCCTGGAGGCAACCCTCTCCAACGTCTACTTTGTGGAGGAGGACGGCTCTCAGACTCCCCTGAAGAAGAAGGACGATACCCTGTCCTGACCCAATGTGAAACCCGCCCCTTGGGGCGATTCAACCAATACTAAGGAGGATTTAACCTATGCCCAGCATGTACGTAAACGTGTCCAAGATGGACCAGGAGAAGAAGGACGCTCTGGTGGAGAAGCTGTACGACGCAGCCGTCCCCGTCCTGAAGGCCCCCCATATCTACACCTTCGTGAAGGAGTACGAGACCCTGTACGAGAACGGCAAGCCCCTGGCTGACCAGAAGATGGTTGTCATCAACCTGGAAGCCGGCCCCACCAAGGTGGAGAAGGTGGATGCTCTGGCAGAGGCGATGCAGGGTGCCGTCCAGGAGGTCCTGGGCGCTGACAAGAAGCTGACCGTGGTCTACCACGACAATGCTCTGGACCGCATCGCCATCGGCGGCAAGACCATCGCCACCAGCATGGCAAAGAAGGACTAACATGACCATAAAAAGAAGGCTTCGGCGTTTGCCGAAGCCTTCTTTTATTTGACAGTATGCGGGGTTTGCAAGTTTTTCGGAGCTAACTTGCAAATAGGTGTTGTATTTTCATCAAAAAGGAGTATGATGGAGGTGATAACATTTCGATCCCACATGAAAAGGGAGGTAAGAGACATGAAGAAACAGATCATTGCCATTTCCCGCCAGTGCGGCAGCGGTGGTTATACCATTGCCCAGGAGCTGGCTGCCCGCCTGGGCATCCCCCTTTACGACAAGGATTATCTGGACAACCACGGCTACCCGGACGAGGACCATGTCCTGTCCTGCACCAGCCTCCTTTTCTGCCTGACCACAGGTATGTACGACGGGTATCTTCTGTCCAAGCCTGTGGGGGAGAGCACCACGGAACGGGAGGCCAACCTGATCCGCAGTCTGGCCGACCAGGGGCCCTGTATCTTCGTGGGCCGCTGCGCCGAGTATGTCCTGCGGGACCGGGAGGACTGCCTGAGGGTCTTTATCCAGGGGGATAAAGATGACCGCATCCACCGGATGGTGACCGAGGAAAAGCTCTTCCCCGATGCCGCCCAGCGGCTGGTGGAGAGCCGGGACAAGATCCGGTCCACCCACTACCGGAACCTCACAGGGGGCCTTACCTGGGGTGACCCGGCCAACTACGACCTGGTTCTGGACACCACCCAGCTGGGCCTGGACCGGTGCATGAAAGAGATACTGGCCGCTTGTGAATAAGGAAAGATAACAAAACCGCCTGGGGAGACCCAGGCGGTTATTTTATGGGAAGACCAACGTGGTACCCTGCATGTGCTGTCGTGCCCTACATGGGGTGACGTTGTTTTTAGGGGGTTTCCCGCAGCACGTTGCCGTCCAGGTCCCAGACGATCTGGCGGCCTTCCTTGTAATCAAATGCGAGGATAAAGGGGGCGGGGAAGTCCGTGTAATTTTCTTTCCCGTCCAGTTCAATGGCCCAGCTAGTCCATGCTTGGGAAGTATACTCATAAACGTAATCTGGAACTGGGTCGTCTCCGTTGGCCTCTCTGGTCCAGATGACTTCATCTCCCAGGTGGACCTCATCAACATCGCTGCCCGAAAAATATGTGGCATGCTCCAGGGTGCCATTGATCTTTTTACTGAGGATATCCCGTTGAAAATCGATTTGAAGGACCGTTTTTCCATCTTTCTCCTGTACCTCGGCAGTAGAAGAGGTGGAGTTGTTATAGAAGGGGGCAGAATAAAGAAAGAAGAAGCAGGAGCCTTCCTCTTCGTGTTCAAATTGGTAGACTCGATAAATGGTCACGCCCTCGTTGTCCTTCACCCGCGGGGACTGCCAGATGAAAACAGCCAGAAGGGCAGCCAGCAAAAGAGTCATGGTCAGACCG
>JAFZEB010000095.1 GCA_017560855.1 Ruminiclostridium sp. | reverse complement strand
GTCCTTCACGGGAACGTCCCAGGTCATGAAGTCGCAGACCCGGCCCAGCTTGTCGCCGATGCGCTCACAGCCGTAATAGGTGTAGCCGTTGCGGGAGGTCTTCTTCAGCAGACGGCTGCCGCACTTGACGCACTTGCCGGGCATCTCGATGACCAGGGGCTTGGTGAAGGTGCACTCCGGGAAGCCGGGGCAGGCCAGGAAGCGGCCAAACCGGCCGGACTTGACCACCATCTGCTTGCCGCAGAGGTCGCAGATCTCCTCGGAGAGCTCGTCGGGGACCTTGATGCGGATGCCCTCCAGGTCGGCCTCGGCCTTTTCCAGTTCCTTCTGGAAGCCGCCGTAGAAGTCGTTCAGGACGTCCTTCCAGTACTCCTCGCCGCTTTCCACCTTGTCCAGGCGGTTCTCCATGGAGGCGGTGAAGTCGTAGTCGGCCACGTCGTGGAACTTGTCCTTCATCAGGTCGGTGACCACCTCGCCCAGGGGGGTGGTGTGGAGGTACTTGCCGTCCTTGACCACATACTCACGGGCCATGATGGTGGAGATGGTGGGGGCGTAGGTGGAGGGTCGGCCGATGCCCTTTTCCTCCAGGGCACGGATGAGGGTGGCCTCGGTGTACCGGGTGGGGGGCTGGGTGAACTTCTGCTCGGGGTTGGTGTTGGCACAGCGGACCACTTCCCCCTCCTGGAGATTGGGCAGGGGGCTGGTGATCTCGTTGGTCTCCTCGTCCTTGCCCTCCTCGTAGACCGCCAGGAAGCCGGGGAACTTCACCTCGGACCGGCTGGTCTTGAAGAGGTACCCGGCGCTCTCCACCTCAATGCCCACGCTGTCGTAAATGGCGGAGGCCATCTGGCTGGCCAGGAAGCGGCTCCAGATGAGCTTATACAGGCGGAACTGCTCGGCGGTCAGGTCCTTCTTCACCATCTCGGGGGTGAACTCCACGTTGGAGGGGCGGATGGCTTCGTGGGCGTCCTGAGCGCCTGCCTTGGTCTTGAAGCGGCGGGGGGTGTCGGGGAGGTACTTCTCGCCGTAGCGGACCCCGGCAAACTGCCGGGCAGCGGCGATGGCATCCTCGGAAATACGCAGGGAGTCGGTACGCATGTAGGTGATCAGACCCACGGTACCCTCACCCTCAATGTCCACGCCTTCATACAGCTGCTGGGCAATGGACATGGTCCGGCGGGGACTCATGTTCAGCTTGCGGCTGGCCTCCTGCTGGAGGGAGCTGGTGATGAAGGGGGGTGCAGGGGCCCGGCTCTTGTCCTGGCGCTTGATGTTGCTGACGGTGAAGGGGGAATTCTGGATGGCATTCAGAACTTCGTCCACCTGCTCCTTGGACTTCAGCTCCATCTTCTTCTCCCGGCCCCAGAACTGGGTCTTGAAGGAACCCAGGTTGGGGGCGATGCGATCCAGATGGGCCTCCAGGGTCCAGTATTCCTCGGGAACGAAGGCCCGGATCTCGGCCTCCCGCTCGGCCACCAGACGGGTGGCCACGGACTGGACACGGCCTGCAGACAGGCCTCTGCGGATCTTCTTCCACAGGAGGGGGGAGAGCTGGTAGCCCACCACGCGGTCCAGGATGCGGCGGGCCTGCTGGGCATCCACCAGGTTCTGGTCGATGTCACGGGGGGCCGCGATGCTCTCGGTGACCACCTTCTTGGTGATCTCGTTGAAGGTGACCCGCTGGGTCTTGCTGTCAGGCAGTTCCAGCAGCTCTTTCAGGTGCCAGGAAATGGCTTCGCCTTCCCGGTCCGGGTCAGTTGCCAGGTACACCTGCTGGCTGCCTTTGGCGGCCTTTTTCAGCTCAGCGATGGTCTCCTCCTTTCCTTTGATGGGCTGGTAGCTGGGCTCGAAGCCGTTTTCCAGGTCCACGCCCATTTTGCTCTTGGGCAGGTCACGGACATGTCCCATAGAGGCCAGGACTTTGTAGTCCGGGCCCAGATATTTACCGATGGTCTTTGCCTTGGCCGGTGACTCCACGATCACCAGATTCGTCTTTGCCACGTTGTACCTCACTTACTTTCATGCATCCACATGGGGATGGTCGCTTACTCTTTCAACAATACTTTGGTGGTGAACCGCTTGCCGGTCCCCTCCTCCACCAGCCGCCGGATCTGCAATAACGTCAGAGCCGACAAAATCCGTCGGGCGGGGATGCCGGTGGCTTCCGTCAGGTCGTCGGGGGTAAGGGCCCCACGGGCCTGCAGGGTGCGCAGGATGGCGGCCTCGTCGTCGGTAAAGGCCTCCGGCTCCTGGCGCAGATCCACCACAAGAAGGTCTGCCTCCGGGGGCTTTTCGGGCACCCGGGCAGTATTTTGCACCGCCCCCTTGGGGACGGCAGGTTCTGTTTTCACCGGCTCCGGTCCCAGGCGGGCCGCCTCTGCCGCCTGGGGCAGGGGCTGTCTCGGCTGGAGTTTGGCCGGATAGAGGAACTGATATTCCTCCAAAATGTCCCAGGCGTCCTGGATGAGCATGGCCTCGCCCCGGCGGATGAGGCCGTTGGGCCCCCGGCTCATGGGAGAGTCGATGCTGCCCGGGACGGCGAAGACATCCCTCCCCTGCTCCAAGGCCCACCGGGCGGTGATGAGGGAGCCGCTGGTCTCGGTGCCTTCGGCCACCACCACCCCCAGGGACAGACCGGCAATGAGCCGGTTGCGCACGGGGAAATGGGCCCCACGGGGTTCGGTCCCCGGGGGATATTCCGAAAGAAGGGCGCCGGACTTGGTCACATCCTCATAGAGGGCCTGCCCTCCCTGGGGATAGATCACGTCGATGCCGTTGCCCAACACGGAGACCACCCGGCCTCCTGCCTGGATGGCCCCTTGCAGGGCGGCCTGGTCCACACCCCAGGCGGAACCGCTCACCACCACCGCCCCGGCACGGGCCAGGTCGTGACCCAGCTTCCGGGCGGCAGAGACCCCGTAGGGGCTGGCCTTTCGGGCCCCTACGATGGCGATGGATGCCTCCTGGTCCAGCTGAGGCAGGGTACCCCGTCCGTAGAGGACCACCGGGGGTGTGTCGATCTGCCGGAGCCGGTCCGGGTAGCCCGCATCCTGGATGGTCAGGACCCAGATGCCCAGCTTCTCGCAGTGGGCCAAAATTTGGTCGGCCTCCCGGAGGCTCTTGTCCAGCAGGGCGGTCTTCACCTTGGCGGGAAGCTCCAGGTTCTCATAGGCCCCCTGGTCTGCGTGGTAGACCCCCTCGGGAGAGCCGAAGGCCTCCAGCAGGCGGGCCGCATACTGGCCCGGGGCAAATCCCCGGGTGCTCAGCCAGATCCAATGGCGCAGGGTGCTCATGGGCCGCCCTCCTTCCTGGAAAATTTAGCGGGGGAAAGTCCCCTGGCTCATCTGCCACAGAACCACCGTTCCGGCAGAGGCCGCATTCAGGGACTCACATTTTTCGGTCATGGGGATCTTGATGGTCCGAGCGCTGGCATCCAGCACAGCGTCGGAGACCCCCTTGCCCTCGCTGCCGATGACCACGGCGGCACGGGAGAGGTCCATGTCCCGGATGTCTGCCGTGTCCTCCCGGAGAGCGGTAGCGTAGAGGGGGATGCCCTCCTTGGCCAGCAGGGCGGTCAGGCCCTCCAGACTTCCCTCCCACAGGGGCAGGCGGAAGGCGGCGCCCATGGTGGAGCGGAGGGTCTTGGGGCTCCAGGGCTCGGCGCAGCCGGGCAGGAGGATCAGGCCGTCCGCCCCGAAGGCGTCAGCCGTTCTCCAGATGGTACCCACGTTGCCGGGATCCTGAAGGCCGTCCAGCACCAGATAGCGGCTGCCGGAAAGGGTCTCGGGAAGGGCGCGGCTGGGGATGCCGCAGAGGAAGAGGACCTTCTGGGGGGTCTCGGTGGGGGCCACCGCCTTGAGAAGATCGGCGGGCACCTGGACCTGACGGACGCTCTTGGGCAGGTCAGCCGGGGGAGCGTAGCCCTCCTGGAAGACCAGCACCTGGATGTCCGCCCCCCATTTCATGGCCTCGGCCAGCATTTTGGGGCCCTCGCACACCATCTGTCCCTGGGCACGGCGGTACTTCCGGTCAGCCGCCAGCTTGCGGATGTGGGTGATGAGGGGGTTGGTTCTGCTTGTTATTTTTTCCATGGTCACTCCAATGCAATGACGGTTTCGTTCTTCTCAATGGCACCCAGGGTGAAGAGGACATCTCCCGGCCGGAAGGTCACATCCGGCTGGGGGGCTGGCAGGAAGGTGCCGTCGGTCCGCTGGATGGCGGCCACATGGACCTGCCACTTCTTGGGGATCTCCAGTTCCCCCAGGGTCTTTCCCCGCCAGGACCAGGGCACCGGGGTCTTCACCAGGCTGTAGCCCTTGGCCAGGGGGATATAGTTCAAAACTTCCTTGTTGTCTAAAGTATGGGCCAGGTTGCGGCCGCTCTCCCGCTCGGGGAAGACCACCTGGTCGGCGCCGATGCGCTTGAGGAGCTCCTCGTGGCTGGCCGACCGGGCCTTGCAGACGATCCGGGGGATGCCCAGCTCCTTCAGGTTCAGGGTGATGAGGACGCTGGTACCGATGTCGTCGCTGAAGGCCACCACGGCGCAGTGAACGTCCTTGACCCCCAGGGCCTGGAGGACTTCCGGGTCCTGACAGTCGGCGGTGACCGCCTGGGTGACCTTGTCAGCCATGGCCTGGACGGCCTTGGGGTCGGTGTCCACCGCCAGGACCTGATGGCCCAGGGCGGTGAGTTCCTCGGCCACAGCAGAGCCGAAGCGGCCCAGGCCGATGACTACAAATTGCTTCATAGGTTCCTCCTTTCCGGACTCAGCCGATGAAGAGATCGCAGGTGGGATAGCCGATCCTGGGTTCTGTCGGCCGCCGGATCAGAAAGGCCAGGGACAGGGCCAGGATGCCCGCCCGTCCCAGGAACATGAGGATCAGCAGGATAGCCTGGCTGAAGAGGGTCAGGTCTGCCGTGATACCGGTGCTCAGACCCACAGTGCCTATGGCGGCCACCGTCTCAAAGAGGACGGGCAGGAAGTCCAGCCCCTCCACATGGGTCAGGACCACCGCCGCCAGGAAAGCGGCCAGAAGCACGGCAAAGGTAAGGGTCATGGCGTTGCGGACCTGGTCCCGGGGGATGGTCCGCCCACAGATCACCGTCTCGGGTCTGCCCCGGAGACCGGCCCACAGGGCGGCGGCCAGCACCAGGGCGGTGACCACCTTGATGCCGCAGGCAGTGGAGCCGCTGCAGCCACCGATGACCATGAACAGGAGGCTCACGGCCTGGGCGGCCTCGGTCATCTGCCCCTGGTCGAAGAGGGCGAAGCCTGCCGTGCGCAGGTTCACGGACTGGAACAGTCCTCCCACCAGACGGTCGGCCGGGGCCATGGCACCCAGGGTGCCTGGGTTGGCCCACTCGGCCCATGTGAAGTACACCCAGCCTGCCAGCAGAAGCACACCTGTGGCAGAAATGGCCAGGCGGCTGTAGAGGGTCAGGCTCCGCCAGTTTTGGGCCAGGAGCAGGTCCTCCCACACAAAGAAGCCCAGGCCGCCGATGACGGTGAGCATCATGTGGACCATCAGCACATGGGGGTCATGGGAAAACTGGGCAAGACTGCCCCCGAAAAGCTCAAAGCCAGCGTTGCAGAAGGCTGAGACGGCGTGGAAGAGACTCTTCCACAGGCCCTCACCCCAACCGTATTCCGGCACAAACCGGACAGCCAGCAGGATGGTGCCTGCCAGTTCAAAGAAGAGGGTGCCGACAAGCCCGTGGCGGACCAGACGGGTCACCCCGCCGATGTTCCGCAGACCCAGGGCGGAGGCCAGCATCACCCGCTGGGAGAGGATGATCTCCCGGCGGAAAAGGAGCAGGATCAGGCTGTAGGCCATCATGAAGCCCAGGGCCCCCAGCTGGACCAGCACCAGGATCACCAGCTGGCCCCAGAAGGACCACTGACCGGCGGTGTCCACCAGGGTAAAGCCGGTGACGCAGACCGCTGAGGCCGAGGTAAAGAAGCTGGTAAAGAGGTCGGGGGTCTCCCCTGCCCGGGACATAACCGGCAGGGCCAGCAAACCCGTCCCCACCAGGATCATGGCGGCAAAGGACAGGGCGGCGGTCCGGGCCGGGTTCAGGCCCGCCCGGGCCCGCCAGGTCTTTCTCCTTCCCATATCAGCCCAGGAAGAAGAAGCAGGCAAAGGTCACGAAGATCTGGGCCAGATGGATGAGCTGGTCATCCACCAGATTGATCTTGTGCAGGTTGGCCTTCAGGTGGTCCACATAGCCGTGGATGGCGGCGTTGACCAGGAAGGAGATGACGAAGGCCAGGTTCACATCAAAGCCGAACCACATCCAGGCCAGGGGCAGGTGGATCATAAAGCTCCAGCTCATAGAGTGGATCACCAGGGCCATGATGTAGTCGTGCTTGTACAGCTCGTCCGGGGCCACTTCCAGCCACCAGGACCGCTGCTTGAAGTTGGCCAGCTTGCCCTGGAGGACCCAGTCGTCCACAATGTGGGCAAAAATCATGGCCAGGATCATGAAGTAGGTCATAGGTTTCCCCTTTCGGGTGGTAGGACGAATACACGACGCCATTGTGCCAGATCAGCAGCTTACAATCCCTCAGTCAGTGCTTCGCACTGCCAGCTCCCTTTACACAAGGGAGCCTTGAGGTTTGCACTCGCCTCAGCCTCCCCTGTGCAAGGGGAGGTGACTCACCGTCAGGCGAGGCGGAGGGGTTGTAAACCCAATGGGCACGCACATCCGTCACATTCAAAAATAGGGTACAGAAGAAGCTTTCCTCTGTACCCTATTATCATACTCTTAAATTAGTCCAGAGGGCTTCTTAGTACAGCTTGGCACCGGCGGGGATGCGGTTGCTGACCATCAGCAGGTTCAGGGCCTCCTTGCCGTCGTCCTCGTGGACGGCGGAGATGAGCATGCCGCAGGACTCGATGCCCATCATCTGTCTGGGGGGCAGATTGGTGATGGCGATGCAGGTCTTGCCGATGAGGTCTTCGGGCTCATAGTACTCACGGATGCCGCTGAGGATGGTGCGGTCGGTGCCGGAACCGTCGTCCAGGGTGAACTGCAGCAGCTTCTTGCTCTTGGGCACGGGCTTGTAGTCCTTGACCTTGACGGCACGGAAGTCGGACTTGGAGAAGGTCTCAAAGTCCACGGACTCCTGGAACAGAGGCTCGATGGTCACCTTGGAGAAGTCGATCTCTTCTGCGGGCACTTCCTCCACCACGGGAGCAGGCTTCTCAGCCTTCTTGCCGCCCTCTTCCAGGGGCTTCATGGTGGGAAACAGGATGACGTCGCGGATGGAGTCGGAACCGGTCAGCAGCATAGCGCAGCGGTCGATGCCGATGCCCAGGCCGCCCGTGGGGGGCAGACCGTACTCCAGGGCGTTGATGTAATCGTCGTCCATCATGCCGGCTTCCTCGTCGCCCTTGTCACGCATCTCAACCTGCTTCTGGAAACGCTCCTTCTGGTCGATGGGGTCGTTCAGCTCGGAGAAGGCGTTGCCCATCTCGCTGCGGCAGATGAACAGCTCGAAACGCTCGGTCAGGCGGTGATCCTTGGGGGAGCGCTTGGCCAGGGGGGAGACGTCCACGGGATGCATGGTGATGAAGGTGGGCTGGATGAGCAGCTCTTCGATCTTCTGGTCGAAGCACTCATACAGGGCATGGCCCCAGGTGGGCTCGATGCCGTCCATGTCTACGCCAACGCTCTTGGCAGCGGCCACAGCTTCCTCGTCGGACTCGATGGTCATGAAGTCCACGCCCAGGTACTCCTTGACGGCCTCAGCCATGGTCAGGCGGCGGAAGCCGGGAGCCAGGGAAATCTTCTCGCCCTGCCACTCCACGTCATAGGTACCCAGGATCTCCATGGCAGCGCCGGACAGGAACGCCTCGAACAGGTCCATCATGTCGTTGAAGTCGGCATAGGCCTCGTACAGCTCGACGGTGGTGAACTCAGGGTTGTGCTTGGTGTCCATACCCTCGTTGCGGAAGATACGGCCAATTTCGTAAACACGGTCCAGACCGCCCACCACCAGACGCTTCAGGTGCAGCTCGGTGGCGATACGCATGTACATATCCAGGTCCAGGGTGTTGTGGTGGGTGATGAAGGGACGGGCCGTTGCGCCGCCGGAGATGGTGTTCAGAACGGGGGTCTCAACCTCCATGTAGCCGCGGCCGTCCAGGAAGGAACGCAGGTAGGAGACCATCTTGCTGCGGATCTCGAAGTTGCGGCGGGACTCGGGGTTCATGATCAGGTCAACGTAGCGCTGACGATACCGGGTCTCCTTGTCGGTCAGGCCGTGGAACTTCTCGGGCAGGGGGCGCAGGGACTTGGACAGCAGGGTCACGTCGATGCAGCGGACGGACATCTCGCCGGTCTGGGTGCGGAAGACCTCACCCTTGACGCCCACGATGTCGCCGATGTCGTACTTCTTCACGTCTGCGTAGATGGCCTCGTCCATCTCGTCCCGGCGGGCATACAGCTGGATGCGGCCGGTCTTGTCCTGCAGGTCAAAGAAGCTCACCTTGCCCATGCCGCGCTTGAACATGATGCGGCCGGCCACGGTGACTTCCTGGCCTTCCATGGCGTCAAAGTTGTCCTTGATTTCCTGTGCGTAGTTGGAGACCACGAATTTGGTCTGCTCAAAGGGGTCCTTGCCTGCTTCCTGCAGGGCCTTCAGCTTATCACGGCGAACCTTCAGGATCTGAGAGAGGCTCTGTTCCTGCTCGCCATTCTTCTTCTTTTCAGCCATGATTTGACGCTCCTTTATCTCTAATCTGTGTGGTTCTTACTGGATCTCCACGATCTTGTAACGGATGGTGCCTGCGGGGGCCTCCACGTTGACCTCCTCGCCGGCCTTCTTGCCCAGCAGGGCACGGCCGAAGGGGGAGTCCTCGGAGATGCGGCCGTTCATGGGGTCGGCCTCCTGAGAGCCCACGATGGAGTAGGTCTCGGTCTCTTCGAACTCCACGTCCTCCACCACAACGGTGCTGCCCACGTGGACAGTGTCCAGGGACTCGGCCTCCTCGATGATCACGTAGTTGGACAGGATCTCGTCCAGCTCGGCAATGCGGGAGTAGAGCTTGCCCTGCTCGTTCTTTGCCTCGTCATATTCGCTGTTCTCAGACAGGTCGCCGAAGGAACGGGCTTCCTTGATGAGCTCTGCCACTTCCTTCTCACGGACGGTCTTCAGGTAGTGCTGCTCCTGCTTCAGTTCTTCCAGGCGTTCTGCGCTGAGTCTGTATTCTTTTGCCATTGTTACATATACCTTCCTATATGGTGATTGGTTCATTCTCATTACAAGGCTCCCCGGCCTATGGGCGCAGGGATACATTATAATATAAAATCATTTTACATCCTAAGTATTATATGGACTTTGCCCTTGTCTGTCAAGGATAATTCGTCGACTGGGGAAATTTCGTTGCCGCATTGTACTGGATCGGCAGGCTGCAACCCCTCAGTCAGTGCTTCGCACTGCCAGCTCCCCTTGCACAGGGGAGCCTTGCGGTTTGCACTCGCCTCAGCCTCCCTTGTGCAAAGGGAGGTGGCTCGCCGTCAGGCGAGTCGGAGGGATTGTAGACCCAAAGGGTTCCACCCACATCCCGACTCACGGCAGCAGCGCCCGCACTGCCGCCTGGTACTGCAGATCCTCCTCCAGGGGCAGCTGTCCGGCCAGGAGCTTCTGGTTGGCCTCTTCGGTCATGGCCACCGAGGGCTCCGGCTCCACCCCGGTGCCAATGAGACTGACCCCGCTGCCGGTAAAGTACCGGGCGGTGGACAGGTTAATGGCCGAGCCATCGGCCAGCTCATAGAGCATCTGAGAGTACCCCTTGCCGCAGGTCCGGGTACCCACCACCAGGGCATCGGCGGCCTCCCGCAGCTGGGCAGCCAGGAACTCGGCGGCGCTGTAGCTGTGCTCATTCACCAGGACGGCCATGGGCAGGTCCACACAGTCCTCGTCGGAGGTATAGACCGTCTCCTTCCCGTTATACTTGCGGCTGATGAACACATCCCCCTCGGGCAGGAGCAGGTCCAGGATATCCGCCAGTTCCCTTACATAGCCCCCGGGATTGTAGCGCACGTCCAGGATGAGGGCCTTGGCCCCCTGGGCCTGGAGCTCCTCCACCGCCTGGGCCACGTTGTCCGCCACACCGGTATAGAAATTGTAAATGGTGATGAGGCCTACCCCATCTTCCGTCAGGACCCAGTGGGCAGAGACCTCCTGGATGGTCCGGCGTTCCACCACCACCTCTTCCTGGGTGCCGTCGGCCCGCTGGAGGGTCAGGGTCACGGTGGTCCCCTCCTCCCCCCGGATGGCGGCGATGCAGTCCTCCTGGTTCTCCGGGGTGAGCTGGGTGCCGTCCACCCCACAGATGATGTCCCCCACCAGGACGCCGGCTTCTTCGGCCGGACCCCCGGGGGTGACATCTGCAACCAGCAGACCCCTGGGGTCCTCCCGGGTAAAGGAGATCCCAATGCCCACATAGGTGTTGGCACGGGCATCCCGGGTGGACTGGTACTGGCTGGGGGTCAGGTAGTTGGACCACCGGTCCCCCAGGCTCTCCACCATGGCATCCAGGGTGGCCTGCTGGTGGAGGGTCTGGTCATACTCCCCCACGAACCGCTGGTCAATGAGCCGCTGGGCCTGGAGGAGGACCCGGCCATCTTCTCCCACAGCCAGCCAGATCCCCGCCGTGGCGGCGGTGGCCCCCAGAACCAGGCAGAGGAAACAGGCCAGAGCGGCCTTCCACCGGGGGATGTTTTTGTTGGTTTTTTGTTCTTCCATAGATGTTTTCCCTTTCCTTCATCTGAGGCTGGGCCTTTCTTACTTACGTTGTCCAATGACCAACGTCACGGGCCGATATGGAATCGGCCCCTACGAATCTTGCCATCCCCTGTAGGGGCGGATTCTATATCCGCCTGCATAACGAAACCTGCGAATAAAAGAAGCGGCGGCTGATAGCGCCGCCGCTTCTAAATTACAAATCAATATGCCATCAGGCCTGCCACCAGGGACAGGACCAGGGACAGCACCAGAATGATGGCGATCACAGACGCCATGATCCGCTTTTTCTTGCTCATGATTACCCTCCCTTACACCTGCAGGAACTTACGGATGGCGAAGGCAGAACCGCCGCCGCCGATGACCAGGCTCACCGCCACGAACACGGGCAGGACCACACCGGCCAGGTTGTGGAAGGGGATCATGGTGATGATCTCCAGGATGCCGCTCTCGGACATGGCCTTGCCGATGAGGCTGTACACGCCCCACTGGCACACATAGGCCACCAGGCCACCCATGAGGCCCAGCAGCAGACCTTCCACCAGGAAGGGCCAGCGGATGAACCAGTTGGTGGCGCCGCACATCTTCATGATGGCGATCTCCTCCCGGCGGGAGAAGGTGGCCAGCTTGATGGTGTTGGCGATGATGAAGATGGAGATGAGGACCAGCATGGCAATGAGGATGAGGGCGATGGCTGTGGCCACGTTCCGCAGCATCACAAAGCCCTCGGCGATCTCCAGGGCGGCCCGGGTCTCGGCGATGCCGGTGACGGCCTCTACCTCAGCCACGGTCTGCTCCATGAGCTCAATGTCCTCCACATGGATGGAGTACCGGTCCCGCAGGGAGTCGGCGGGGATGTTCTGGAAGAGGACCTCGTTGCCCTGCTCGGCCTGGAAGTTCTTCAGGGCCTCCTCCTTGCTGGTGTAGGTGGCGCTCGCCACATTGGGGATGGAGGCCAGCTTGGCCTGCAGGCTCATGGACTGGCCGGAGTCCAGGCTCTCGTCCACGTAGGCCAGGAACTCGTTCTCGTCCTCCAATTGGCCCAGCATTTCGTTGATGTTGACGGCCACCAGGGAGAAGGAACCCATGATGAGAAGGCAGGCCACGATCATACACACGGACGCAAAGGACATGAGGCCGTGGGTGAAGATGCTGCGAAAGCCCTCCTTGATATGATACCAGATCTGATTAGAGAACATTGTTGTAATACCCTCCTGCTGCGTCGCTGATGATCCGGCCGCTCTCGATGGCGATGACGCGCTTGTCGAAACGGTTGACCAGCTCTCGTTCGTGGGTGACCACCAGGATGGTAGTGCCCATCTCGTTGATCTTCTCCAGCAGGGACATGATCTCCAGAGACCGGGCAGGGTCCAGGTTGCCGGTGGGCTCGTCAGCGATGATCACGCTGGGGTTGTTGGCCAGGGCACGGGCGATGGCCACACGCTGCTGCTCGCCGCCGGAGAGCTGGGTGACCTTCTGGTCTTCCTTCCCGGCCAGGCCCACCAACTTCAGGATGTAGGGGATGCGGCGCTGGATCTCATGGGTGGTGGCACCCACCGCCCGCATGGCCACCTCCAGGTTCTGGCTGACGGTCTTCTTCTCAATGAGACGGAAGTCCTGGAAGACAACGCCCAGGGTCCGCCGCATGAGGGGGATCTGCTTGGGGCTGATGTCAGTCATGTTGTAGCCGTTGACCATCAGGCGGCCCTCGGTGGGCTGGACCTCACCGGTGATGAGCTTGATGATGGTGGACTTACCGGAACCGGAGGGGCCCACCAGGAAGACGAACTCACCGTCGTCGATCTGGAGGCTGACCCCCTTCAGGGCCCGGGTGCCGTTTTGATACTGCTTATGGATGTCTGTCAGACGAATCAAAGTAACACTCCTTCGTTTCGTTCACCGATGGATGCAGGGGTCAGGACTCAATGCCGCGAGACACCAGATACTTCTTGACCATGAGGGCCACCTTGAAGGTGATGGCGTCGTCGAACTCCCGCAGGTCCAGGCCGGTGAGTTTCTTGATCTTCTCCAGGCGGTACACCAGGGTGTTCCGGTGGACGAAGAGCTTACGGGCGGTCTCGGAGACGTTCAGGTTGTTCTCAAAGAACTTGTTGATGGTGAACAGGGTCTCCTGGTCCAGGGCGTCAATGGGGTTCTTCTTAAAGACCTCCTGGAGGAACATACCGCACATAACGGTGGGCAGCTGGTAAATCAGTCGGCCAATGCCCAGGTTTTCGTAGTTGATGATGGTCTTCTCGGTGTCGAAGACCTTGCCCACGTCGATGGCCACACCGGCCTCCTTGTAGGCTCTTGCCAGGTCACGGATGTGGCCCACCACGGTGCCGATGCCGATGGTGACCTTCACCTTCAGAGCCTGGGCCAGGGCATCCTCGATGCTCTTGGCGACCTTGTAGATCTCCTTGCTGTCGCCGTCGGAGAGCATCTTGACCACCACGATGTCGCTCTCGTTGATGGAGATGACAAAGTCCTCCTGGCTGTCGGCGAACATGTTCTGGACCACGTCCACAGCGGCGATCTCAGCGGAACCCACCTGGCGGACCAGGAAGACGGCACGCTGGGCCTCGGAGGTGAAGTGGAGTTCCTTGGCCCGGACGTAGATATCGCCCAGGAGGATGTTGTCGGAGATGATGCTCTTGACAAAGGCGGTCTTGTCGTGCTTCTCCTCATAGTAAGCCTTGGCGCTGTTCAGGGCCACGGTGACCATGGAGCAGATGAGCTTGGCCTGCTCGTCGCTGCCCTGGACGAAGGCGGCATAGTCAAAATGGGCACCCCGGCTGGCCAGGGGCTTAAAGGTCTTGTCGCCGTAGATGATGGCAGGACCGTCGTTGGAAGACATGGCAGAGGCAGCCCCCTCCCACTTCTCGCCGATCCAGGTCAGCTGATTGCAGGACACAACAGTACCCTGGTCGTCCACAACGCCGATGACACGGTCGGTGCACTCCTTCATCTGGAGAACGATGCCTTGAAAAACTCTGGTGGACATAGTACTTTCCTCCTCATATTCTCTCTAAAAAGCCGAAACCCCCTTGGGAATTTGGAAAAACAGGGCCGACTTTCGGTAATTTACAAGAATTACGCAGATTTCTGAGCTATATTATACAATTTCCACAGAGCGATTTCAACAGGTTATTTATGAATTTTTGGTGAAAATACCGAAAAATTTTCCCTCACAGGCCCAGTTCGGCCTTTTCCTGGTCGGAAAGGTACCGCCAGCGGCCGGGAGGCAGCATGGGATCCAGCTCCAGAGGACCCATAGACAGCCGCTTTAAGTAGGTGACCGGCTTGCCCCGGGAGGCCAGCATCCGCTTCACCTGGTGGTATTTGCCCTCCCGGAGGGTGACCAGGGCCTGGTTGGGTTCCTCCAGCAGCTCCAATCCGGCAGGGAGACATTCCGTGCCGTCGGCCAGGGTGATGCCCTGTTGGAAGGCCTCGCAGTCGGAGGGGTCCAGCGCCCCGTCCACTTCCGTGTAGTAGACCTTGTCCACGTGCTTGCCGGGAGCCAGAAGCCGGTGAGCCAGCTGGCCGTCGTTGGTCAGCAGGAGGAGGCCTTCGGTGTCCTTGTCCAGTCGGCCCACGGGAAACAGGCCGATCCGACGCAGTTCCTTGGGCAGAAGGGTCAGGACGGTCTCGTCCCGGGGGTCATCCGTGGAGGACACCACCCCGTCGGGCTTGTGGAGCATGATGTACACGAACTTTTCGGTGTTCACGGGGTGGCCGTCCACGGTGACCAGGGCACCCTCTGCCACCTTATCTTCGGGACCCTTGGGGGGCTCCCCTTCCACCTTCACCCGGCCGGCCTTGATGAGGGCCTTGGCCTCCTTCCGGGACCACTTGCCCGTAGCCGCCAGGATCTTATCCAGTCGTTCCATGCAGAATCCTCCTCGGTTCGTCTTGATGTAACATAATATTATATCATACTTTCCCTCCGGTGGACATACCCTGTGGAGAAGAAAATCCGCCGGGGCCTGTCCGCGGCAGGAAAGGAGCCTACCATTATGTTCATCATCACCAAAAAGGTCCCCCGGCGAAAACTCACCGCCGCCCTCTTTCTGTTCCTGCTGACCCTGGGCCTCTTCGGCGCCGGGCTGGACCTGTCCGGGGACATCCAGGCCGCCTCAGCCACCCTCCAAACCCTCCCGGACCCCACCGGCATCTGTACCAACGGCGACCGGGTGGCCTATCTGGAAGGGTTTGGCTGGATCACCGGGGCCGAACCTGCCGCTGTGGAAGAACTTCTGCTGCCAAAGTCCTTCGGAAAGGATTATGGGGATTACCTGGACCTCCAATCGGAGCAGGGCTTTGACCTGGAAGCATACGCCGGAAAGACCGTAAAGCGGTACACCTACCAGATCAAAAACTATCCCGGCCTCCAGGAAAACATCTGGGCCAGCATATTGGTGTACAAACATACCGTCATCGGCGGAGAGGTGTTCTGCAATCAGGGGGACGGGTTTACCCAGGGGCTGCCGTACCCGGCAGCCCAATGAAGAAATGTTTTCAGAATAAAAGAACAGAACCGATGGATCCATCGGTTCTGTTCTTTTATTCCTTGATTCGAACTTCCATCTGGGGATAGGGAATGCTGATCCCCTCCCGGTCAAAGGCGGTCTTCACCATGTCCATCAGGTCATCGTAGACCGTCCAGTAATCCGCATTTTTGCACCACAGGCGGATGGTATACTCGATGGCGCTGTCCCCAAAGTCGGACACCCGCACATAAGGGGCAGGGTCCGCCAGGACAGCAGGATGGGCGGAGAACTCCTTGATGAGGACCTCCTTCACCTGTTCCACCGGGTCGTCATAGGAGGCCGTGATGGTCCG
>JAFZEB010000094.1 GCA_017560855.1 Ruminiclostridium sp. | reverse complement strand
ATGACCACCCAGCCGGCCAGCAGGACCACGATGGCCTGGACCACAGGGAAGTCTCTGGCGCTGATGGAGGCCAGAAGCAGACGGCCGATGCCGGGAACGGCAAAGACCTGCTCTGCGATGATGGTGCCCGCCACCAGCTCAGCGGCGGTGACCGCCAGGAAGGCGATGACCGGGATGATGGCGTTGCGCAGGGCGTGCTTCTTCAGGGCGTCGGCACGGGTGCGGCCCCGGCTGAAGGCGGTGCGAATGTAGTCCTTATTCATCTCATCCAGAATGGAGGAGCGGAGCATCTTCACGGTCATGGCCACACGGGACAGGGCCACGGACAGGGCCGGGAACAGCATATAAATAAGGAAGGTACCCGGGTCTTCGCTGAAGGTAACGAATCCGCCGGGGACAAATACCTTCAGGGTGATGCCGAAGATGAAGCACAGCAGGATACCCACGAAAACCGGGGGCACAGACATGCAGACCTGGTTCACCACGGTCATGACCCGGTCCAGTCTGCCGCCCTCCCGCTTGGCCAGGGCAATGCCCAGGGGGAAGGAGGCGGCTACCACGATGAGGAATGCCAGGAACACCAGGGCGGCAGTGTTGGGAAGCTTCTCCATGATCATGTCCTGCACGGGCAGGCTGTAGCTGTAGGAGGTTCCCCAGTCTCCCTGGACGAAACCGGACACCCACTGGCCGTACCGGACCAGAACCGGCTGGTCAAAGCCCAGCTCAGCTTCCAGAGCGGCGATCTTTTCCGGGGTTGCGTTGGTGCCCAGCATGGTGGTGGCCGGGGAGCCCGGGATCACCTGAAAGGCCAGGAAGGCAAGAAGGGAAACAATAAACAATGTAATAATGAGAGTGGTCAGTTTGCGCAGGACGTATTTCATCTTCCCGCCCTCCTTTCTCTTTCAGGTGATCGGGCTTAAACATTTACTTGGGTTTGTTTACTGGACGTAGTAAACGGTGGCCAGGTCCATCACATACATGGGATAGAACTGATAGCCTTCCACGCCGGTCTTCAGCAGCAGGAAGTCTGCCATATCCTGGACGTAGACGTTGGCTGCGGTGGTGGTCAGCAGAGCTGCTGCCTCCTTGTACAGGGCGGTCTGCTCCTCGTCGTCGGTGGAAGCGGCTGCCTGCTTCATGAGAGCGTCATACTCGGGGTTGTTGTAGTTGATCATGTTGCTCTCGTTGTCGCTCATGAAGCGGTTGAGCAGAGCACCGGCGTACAGGGTGTTGGCGGTAAAGCCAATGACGGTACCCTCAAAGTTGCGGCCAGCATAGACATCGGTCAGCCAGGTCTCCCATTCCACGGGAACGATCTTGGCCTGGATGCCCACCTGGGCCAGCTGCTCGGCAATGACCTGACCCACGTTCATGTGGGGGGTGTAGTTGGAGGGGATGGTGATCTCCATGGCAAAGCCATCGGGATAACCAGCCTCAGCCAGCAGGGCCTTTGCCTTCTCCACATCGTACTCGTAGTAGCCAACCAGGCTCTCATCGAAGTACTTGCCGAAAGCGGGGTAGATGGAGGTGCCCAGCTTTGCGCCGTAGCCGGCAGAGGTCAGCTCCAGGATGGCGTCCACATCCACAGCGTGGCTCATAGCCTGACGGACCTTCTCGTTGTTGAAGGGCTCCACAGCGTTGTTCAGGTACAGAGCCTGCACCAGGTTCATGGTGCCTTCCAGGCAGTTGAAGTCGCCGCCGATGGCATCCACCTGGTCGATGGTCAGGTGGTTGGCCATGTCAACGGAACCTGCGCTCAGGGCGGACATCAGGGCGTTGGGATCCTCAAAGATCTTAAAGGTGACCTTGTCCAGGTAAGCGGGGGTGCCCCAGTACTCGGCGAACTTCTCCACCACCAGGCTCTCCTGCACGGAGCGGGAGACGAACTTGAAGGGACCGGTGCCAACAGGTGCGGTGGCCTGGTCTGCATAGTCAGCAGGGACGATGTGGACCATACCCACGTGGCAGATGAAGGCTGCGTTGGGCTCGGACAGGGTGATGACGACCTGATTACCCTCAGCAGAGATATTCTGAACAGCAGAAAGCGCTGCAACCAGATCCGCCTCGACGGATGTTGCAGCGCAGGTTTCAAAGGAATAAAGAACGTCCTCTGCAGACACAGTGTCCCCATTGTGGAACAGCACGTTTTCGCGCAGAGTGAAAGTATAGGTCAGGCCATCCTCCGACACGACATAGTCGGAAGCAACAGCGGGCACGTAGTTGCCGCTGGAATCGGGCTTGACAAGACCTTCATACACGTTAAATAAGACCTCTTTAGTTCCTGCCGCTACCATCTGATACGGGTCAAGACTGTCTCCCAGGTCCTGAGAGATACCGACAACCAGCTCACCGCCGGTGACGGGCTCTCCGGAAGAGCTCGTTCCGTCGCTGCCGAACCCGCTTGCTTCCTCTTCAGTCTTCCCGTCTCCGCAGGCGCAGAGTACAGTAGACAGGAGCAGGGCCGACAGGAAAAGTGCGAAAATACGCTTTTTCATTTAACTTCTCCTTCCGCCGCATTCTTTGCGGCGTTACAACAAAATTTGCATCTCCCATTATTAAATTGTCGGTTGCAGTTTACCATCCTTTCCCCGAAAATACAAGAAAAATTTTCACCCATACCTGCAGATTTCTGACAAAATTTTTACCTTTTTTTCGGCATCTCTCCTCGCCCCCGATACATCTTGCAAGCAATCCGTCATCATCCTCCGCTTTTGCACTTTTACCCATCAAATCAAATCACATCTTGCCCAGTGTATTTTCACGTTTTTTAGTCAAATAGCTTATTTGACAAAAAACAACACCGCTTAAGAAACTTATTTCAGTGATTTTATCACTTTCTTTTTTTGCAAGTTTTGTGGATAATAGAGTCATAACAAAGAACGAATCCAAGGAGGTTTTAGATATGGGAGTTTATATCGTAACTGGCGGTTCCGGCGGTATCGGCGGAAAGACCGTTGAAATTTTACGCAATCAGGGTCACGAAGTTCTCAACGTTGACCTGAAGGACGCAGATATCTGCGCCAACCTGGCCACCAAGGAAGGCCGGGACTATGTGATCGACACCGTCCATGAGATGTTCCCCGACGGCATCGACGGCCTGTGCTGCAACGCCGGTGTCTCCGGTGCCTGCGGCAACCTGAAGCTCATCGTCAGCCTGAACTACTACGGCGCCGTCAATCTGGCTCACGGCCTCTTTGACCTGCTGAAGAAGAAGGGCGGCAGCTGCGTGGTCACTTCTTCCAACACCATCTCCCAGGGCGCGGCCCGTCCCGACCTGGTCGACCTGCTCAACTACAGCCAGACCAAGACCGCCCTCAGCGAGGAAGCCATTCTGAAAATCGTCGAAAAGTTCGATGACAGCAACCTGTCTGTGGGCAACAGCATCTACGTCACCACCAAGTACGCTCTGGCCCGCTGGGTCCGCCGGGTGTCTGCCTCCTGGGCTGCCAACGGCGTGCGCATCAACACCGTGGCCCCCGGCAACGTCTCCACCCCCATGACGGCCACCATGAGCACCAGTGCAAAGGCCGCTCTGGCTGCCCTGCCCATCCCCATCAACTATGGCACCGACGAGCTCATGAACCCCGAAGACATCGCCAATGTGATCGTCTTCCTGGTTTCCCCTCTGGCCCATGGCGTCAACGGCAACGTGATGTTCGTGGACGGCGGCACCGACGCTCTGCTCAATTCCGAAAAGGTTTACTAAAGGAGGAGATTTTATGACTTTGATCAGACAATACGTAAATGCCATGCTCGAACGGGATTCTGTTGCCCTGAGCAAGCTCTTCTCCCCCACCGGCAGCTTTGTGGACTATTGCCCCAAGGATTCCGGCAAGCCCCAGCTCCACGCTTACGGCCCTGAGGGCATCGATATGTTCTTCCGGAATCAGTTCCTGTTCCGCAAGTTCGAGATCACCGATGCCACCATCATCAGCGATACCCAGGCCTACTATTATGCCATTTACAACGGTTACCACATGCGTGCCATTGCCACCATCCAGGAATTCAGCAAGGATGGCGAGATCAAGCACATGGTAGTTCGTCCCGCATAAGCACCAAAGTGACCTGTTCCCTCCCCCGAACAGGTCACTTTTTTGCAATTTTCTGCCCTTGATACCATTTTGTAGCCCTTTTTTAACGATTATCTGCAAGTTTATCGCTTTAACCATGCAGAGAACTGTTTCTTTCCATGTCATTTTTTCACAGCCCTCCGAGTCTTTTTGTCAATTCCCACCGACACATCTTCTACAATATGCAAAGAAAGCCTTGTGAAACCTTGTTTTTTGTCATCTTTACCACTTGTACTTTTTCAGATTCTGTTGCATAATAGCACACGGTCCTGAGGGGAACACCCCCGACCCAATGAAAGACAATATGAATCACTTGCACGATAACTTGCAAGATTTTACAACGCTTAGTCCGCTTGTGGGTCTATTCCTTCATCCCACACCGCGACCTATATAAATCCTTCCATTATTACTCACCACAAAAGCCTTCCGGGAAACCGGAAGGCTTTTGTGGTTTTAGACTTTATGGAGCGGCTCGTATGGTTTGTCACATCGCAGCCTTTGGATGCCGCTCCATAAAGTTGAAGTTTACGGGCTGCTGCCGCGCCTTTCAGGCACAGCGCAGCCCGAGAAGAGTTTTTTCACCGGCAAAGCCGGCAAAAAAACATACTTCATTTTGTTTCCCCCTCTGCGGAGGGCGAAATTCTGCGAAGCCATCTCAACGCCTCGTAGAGTTTCGCCGTCGCAACGGCGAAAGACAATCAAATAAGTTTTCCGGCGCGACATGTGCGTGCCGGAAAACACTTCTCGCCCCTCCAGTGTGCCCGAAGGGCGCACGCAGAGGGGTGCAAACCCCTTTGTCAAAAAGCTTGCTTTTTGACAAACTTAAAATCTGGCATGTCAAATAAAACAGGATTGGCCATATTCTCCATGCCAGATTTATGGTATCTTATATCCATCGACAGAATCGCTGTCGGTTTCATATGAGTAAGGAGGCAATTTTTATGAAGCGTATCGTTTCGATTCAAGATATTTCCTGTGTGGGCAAGTGTTCCCTGACCGTGGCTCTGCCCATCATTTCCGCCATGGGCGTGGAGTGCGGCGTCATCCCCACTGCCGTTCTGTCCACCCACACCGCTGGTTTCAAGGGTTTCACCTTCCACGACCTGACCCAGGAGGTCACCCCCATCGCTGAGCACTGGAAGAAGGAAGGCATCACCTTCGATGCTGTCTACACCGGCTACCTGGGCTCCTTCGAGCAGATCCAGCTGGTGGGCAAGTTCTTTGACGACTTCCGCGGTGAGAACACCCTGATCTACTGCGACCCCGCCATGGCCGACCACGGCGTCATGTATCCCGGCTTCACCCCCGAGTTCGCCCTGGAGATGGGCAAGCTCTGCGGCAAGGCAGACGTCATCGTCCCCAACCTGACCGAGGCATCCTTCATGCTGGGCGTGGAGTATGTGGGCGATAACTACGACGAGGCCTACATCAAGAAGATGCTCAAGGACCTGACCGGCCTGGGCTGCAAGGTGGCCATCCTCACCGGCGTCTCCTTCGAGGCCGACAAGATCGGTGCTATGGCTTATGATTCCGTCACCGACACCTACTCCAGCTACTTCAACGAGAAGCTCCCCACCCAGTTCCACGGCACCGGCGACGTCTGGGCTTCCACCTGCGTGGGCGCTCTGATGAACGGCAAGGATCTGGAAGGCGCACTGAAGATCGCCGTTGACTATACCCTGGAGTGCATGAAAGAGACCGCCAAGGATCCCGAGGCCCGCTGGTACGGTGTCTCCTTTGAAGCTGCTATCCCCATGCTGGTCCACAGCCTGGGCAGATAATACATCTTTCTCTCATTCTTCCTACCAACAAGAAAACCCGGAACCGTATGGTTCCGGGTTTTCTGCGTTATTCTGCAAACAGGTACTTCTCCAGGGCCAGGGCCACGCCGTCCTCGTCACAGGAAGCCGTCACATGGTCGGCTGCCGCCTTCACATAGTCCAGGGCATTGTCCATGGCGATGCCGATGCCCGCCGCCCGGAGGAGGGGAATATCGCTGCCCCCATCTCCCATGGCGATGGTCTCCGCCGGGTCAATGCCCAGGTAGTCCAGCAGCCACAGGAAGGCCTCTCCCTTGTCGATGCCCCCGGCCATGACCTCCAGATCGTTGGGGAAGGGGTCGGCAAAGCCAATGTCGGGCAGGGCAGACAGGTGCTTGCGCAGGGCTTCCTTGCTCTCCGGGCTGTCGGTCAGGAAGAAGAGCTCCTCCACCGGCCGGTCATCCTCCCGGAGGAAGTCCTCCAGAGAACCGGGCAGGACCTGGCGGGTCCCCATGACGTATTCCCACATGGGGGTCCCCAGGTAGCGGTCCCGTAAAATTTCATAGTCGGCCTGGGTCAGGTAGCCCACGCCCTCCCGGAAGACCTCCCGAATCATGTCGTAATGCCAGCAGGCATCCAGGATATCCAGACTCTTTTTCGGGGTCAGGTGCTTTTCCAGCAGGAACCGGTCCTCCACCCAGTCCCGGATGGTGGCCCCGTTGGAGGTCACCGCATACCGCAGACCGGGCAGGTCCAGCACTGCCTGGGGCAGCCCTTGGGCGGGACGGCCGGTGACCGGCACCATAAGGACGCCCATCTGTCGGGCCCGCTCCAGGGCGGCCAGGTTCCGGGGAGAGATCTTCTTCTGGCTGTCCAGCAGGGTGGCATCCAGGTCCAGGGCAATGAGCTTGATCTTGTTCGCCATGGCGGCTCCTCCTTGTTCTTGGGTTTCATTATTTTTCCTATTGTAACACGATTCCTTCCAAAAGGCCAGAGACTTGCACCTATGGCCCCCATGTGCTACACTATCTCCATTCTATATAATATATAAAGGAGGGCCTTGCCATGGCACGTCCTTATCCCGTTATCACAGTCAATGAAAAAGCCGCCCGTTCCCTCCGGGCGGGTCACCCTTGGGTCTACGGTGCAGAGACCACCGGCCCCGACGCCCCCTATCAGAACGGCGACATCGTGGATGTGGTCACCCAGAAGGGCCGCTGGATGGGCGCAGGCTTCATCAACGACAACTCCAAAATCCGGGTCCGTCTCATCTCCCGGAACACCAACGACCGCTTTGACGAGGCCTTCTGGCGCCGCCGCCTCCAGCACGCCTTGGAGTACCGCCGCACCGTCATGGGCCCCGACTTCTCCACCTCCCGCCTGATTTTCGGCGAGGCCGACTTCTTCCCCGGTCTCACCGTGGACCTTTTCGGGGACATTCTGGTCACGGAGGTCCTCTCCATGGGCATGGAGAAGGTCAAGCACATCCTCTACCCCCATCTGGTGGACCTGCTGGCAGGCTACGGGGTCAAAGTCCGGGCCCTCTACGAGCGCAACGAGGCCGCCCTGCGGGCCAAGGAGGGCATTCCCCAGGAGAAGGGCTTCTACGACCTGCCCGGTCTGGCCACCGATCTGGACGGCCACGTGATCATCACCGAGAACAACATCAAGTACGACGTGGACTACATCAACGGCCAGAAGACCGGCTTCTTCCTGGACCAGAAGTACAACCGTCGAGCCGCCGCCGCTCTGGCCCCCGGCAAGCGGGTGCTGGACTGCTTCACCCACACCGGCGCCTTCGCCATGAACTGCGCCATGGCCGGGGCCGAGCATGTCACCGCCGTGGACATCTCCAAGGATGCGGTGGAACTCACCCGCCGGAACGCAGAGCTGAACGGCCTGACCAACATGGACGCCATCCAAGCCGACGTCTTCGACCTGCTCACCGACATGGCCAAGGAGAAGAAGTCCCCCTACGACTACATCATCCTGGATCCCCCCGCCTTCACCAAGAGCGGGGCCACCGTGAAGAACGCCTTCCGGGGCTATAAGGAGATCAACCTGAAGGCCATGAAACTCCTGCCCCGGGGCGGTTATTTGGCCACCTGCTCCTGCTCTCACTTCATGACCGCTCCCCTCTTCTGCCAGATGCTCCGGGAGGCCGCCGCTGATGCCGCCGTGAGCCTGCGCCAGATCGAGGACCGCCGTCAGTCCCCCGACCACCCCATTCTCTGGGGGGTCCCCGAAACCGAATATCTGAAGTTCTACCTGTTCCAGGTGGTATAAAAAAGATGGATGCCGATGGCATCCATCTTTTTTATACCGAAAATCCCTTGACAAAAGCTGTCTAAAGCATTAGACTAGACTTGTCTAAAACCTTCGACAAAGGAGGAGTCTATATGAAACCCAATCTCTCCCTCACCCTGGCCGACCACCGGCTCATGGAACTGGTGTGGCAGGCCGAGCCTGTCCCCTCCGCCCAACTGTGCAAGCTGGCCGAGGCCAACCTGGGCTGGAAGCGGACCACCACCTACACCGTCATCAAGCGGCTGTGCGACAAGGGCTGCCTGAAGAACGAGGCCGCCGTGGTCACCGCCCTGGTGGACCAGTCCGCCGTTCAGCAGGCCGACGGCCAGGAGGTCCTCCAGCGGTCCTTCGGAGGCTCCCTGCCCAACTTCATGGCAACCTTTCTGAAGGCCGGGTCGGTCAGCGACCAGGACGCCGCCGAAATCGAAAAGATGCTGGAGGACTACCGCAACCACCGATGACCCCCGAAAGGAGGACTCCCATGACAGAATTTTGCCAGACATTGTTCACCATGAGCCTCACAGCCTCCGTGGCGGCCCTGGTGGTCATGGTCCTGCGTCTGCCCCTCATCAAGGTCCCCCGGAAACTGGTCTGCCTGCTGTGGCTGGCTGTTTTCTTCCGGATGGTCTGCCCGGTGAGCTTCGAGGCCCCCGTGAGCCTTATTCCTCAGGATGTCACCGAGGGGACCCTGGTCCAGCAGGCCATCCTGCCGGAAACATCCCAGGAACCCCAAACCTCCCAGCCCATCCAGACCGAACCTCAGCCCCCAGCCTCTCCCCTCCAGCCTCCGGCTGACACCACCCCCGCTCCAGAGCACACCTTCTCCTGGTCCCAGGTTGTCTTTCCCCTGTGGGCAGCAGGTTTTCTGGGGATGGTCCTGTGGGCAGCGGTCTCCTATCTGCGGCTGAACCGGTCCCTGGCCGAGGCTGTTCGGATGCAGGATAGTATCTATTTTACCGATGCCGTCCAGACCCCCTTCGTCTGCGGCTTCCGATATCCCCGCATCTATCTCCCCGTGACCCTGGAAGAAGCGGATATCCCCCATGTCCTCCGCCACGAGCAGGCACACATTGACCGGCTGGACCACATCACCAAGCCGTTGGCCTGGCTGGCTCTGTGCCTCCACTGGTTCAACCCCATTCTCTGGGCGGCCTACCGGCTCCTGTGCCGGGACATGGAAGCCGCCTGCGACCAGGCCGCCACCAAAGACGCTACCCGGGAGAATACGGCCAACTATGCCGCCGCCCTCCTTCATGTGAGCTGGCGGCCCTCTCCTCCCGCCGCCGTGCCCCTGGCCTTTGGCGAAGAGAACCCCAAGCACCGGATCGAATCCCTTCTGAACTACAAACAGCCTGCCTTTTGGGTGGTCCTGCTGGCCGGACTGGCCTGTGTGGGTCTGGTCCTGCTCCTGGCCGCCGATCCCCAAAGTGACACGGTCTATTTTGAAGCCGTTCCCCTCTCTCAAACGGAGATCCTTACCGAGGAAGGGCTCCTCTCCCTCTCCGAGACACAGACCAAAGAGCTGGTCCGTCTGCTGCGGTGGACCGACCGGGGGCAGTACACCCCCTGTGACCGGCCCATTTTGCCCGACGGGACTGTGACCCTTTCCCACCCCAAGGGACGCACCACTTACTACCTGATTCTGGAGGGACCGGATGCCCCCCGGCTGGTGAAGGTCCAGGGGGACACTTATCGCTCTGCTCTCCTGTCCCTGGAGGTCTCCGACAACTTCTCCTGCGTCCAAGAATGGTCCATCTGGTGGAACCAGGTCCACGACCGGATGGGCTATGAGGAAGCCAATGCCCTCTATGCCCTGGAAAGCGGAGACTGCACCACCCTGGCAGACTGCCAGACCATTCTGGACAAACTGCCCATCCGGGACTACGCCGGGAACTACACCGCCCAATTCTATGACAGCTGGAACGGTCCCGTCCTGCTCCTGGAGCTGGAGACCCAGCCTGACAGCGACGCGCAGCGGCAGTACACCGACTGGTATCTCAACTACTGGGGCAAAGTCTTCCTGGCTTTGGGTTACAATGTGACGGAGTTCGTCTGGTCCTACCCCGACGGTTGGGGCAGCAGCACCGCCCATATCGCCGAACTTCTGGACCAGAAGGACTTCCAGGCCCTGTACGCCCAGCGGCAGATGTGGTGGTCCAACGTCCTCTGCCTGTGGGGAAACCACTTCTTCAACACGTTCCCCTCGGCCCACTATCATCCCGCCTTCGGGGTGGCCGAGGTCCTCTATCAGGCCCCGGACCTGGGCGGGTATCACGACTTGAACGACCTGACCCCCAACCACAGCTCTGTGGTCTTCCACCCGGAGTTCCTGGCCCACGCCTACACCGCCTATAGTTCCTCCGCCCACTATCCCCTGGTCTATCAGCCAACAGAGGACTTCACGATTCTCTCTCCCGATGACCCTGCCGCCGATCTGCTTGCAGGGCAGAACATCCAGGCGGCTTACCGCACCGCCTCACCCGATCTGACCGCCAAAGACCCCATGGCCCATATGCGCCCCTCAGGCTATGGCATCTATGTGAGCGAGGACGGGGTCTACCTGGCCAACTGGCAGGTGGAAGAGGGCAAGGCCGACAAACTCATGTATCTGCTCCGTCTCACCGAGATTCCCTATTCCCACGACCTGTATCGCATCACAGAACACTTGCAGGAAATCAAGTCGGAATATCCCCGTCTCTACCAATAAGGTGGGGGCTTGCTCCCGCCGAACACGCCCGAAAGGAGGACT
>JAFZEB010000093.1 GCA_017560855.1 Ruminiclostridium sp. | reverse complement strand
CCGGTACGGGGCCAAGGATCGAAAGCTGCACCATCGGCACGGTGACGGAAATGGGCATCAAGGACGCGGCCAACATGGGCCCCGCCATGGCTCCTGCGGCCCTGGCCACCATCCGGGCACATCTGGAGGATCTGAAGGCCAGTCCCCAGGATTTCGACATGATCGTCACCGGGGATCTGGGCCAGCTTGGGAAGGATGTATTGCTGGAGATCGCCAGGAGGGAAGGGGTGGAGCTGGGTGGCGTTATCGCTGACTGCGGCTGCATGGTTTTCGACGCCCCGGCCCAGGACGTCCACTCTGGTGGCTCGGGCTGTGGTTGTTCCGCCATCACCCTCTGCGGCTATCTGCTGGACGAGCTCAACCGGGGGAAGCTCCATCGTATCCTCTTCTGCGGCACGGGGGCGCTGCTGTCGCCCACCTCCACCCAGCAGGGCCTGCCCATCCCCGGGGTGTGCCACGCGGTTTCCATCATCTCCGGGAGGGACTGACATGGATTATTTGAAAGCATTTTTTGTGGGCGGAGCGCTTTGTCTCATTGGTCAGGTCCTCATTGATAAAACCAAACTTTCTCCGGCCCGGATTTTGGTGGGCTATGTGGTCTGCGGCGTTCTGCTGGGGGCGTTGGGGATTTACGAGCCGCTGGTGGATTTCGCCGGGGCGGGGGCCAGCGTACCGCTGACGGGATTCGGATACACCCTGGCCAAGGGCGTAAAAAAAGCCGTCACAGAGGACGGCTTCCTTGGAATTTTCGGCGGGGGATTGAAGGCCACGGCCTGCGGTATCACGGCGGCCGTCATTGCGGGACTGGTGGTGAGTCTGATTTTCAAACCCAAGGATAAAGCGTGAAAAACTGCACACAATATCCCCAGGCCATGGGCCACAACGAATTTGGAGGAATTTTGTATGAATTACAGCAATCAGAACAAGACCCAGAATACTCAGAACCAGAATAGCAAGCAGAATAAGTCTGGCGAGACCACTCAGCAGACCCAGAACCAGCAGAGCAAGAACTGCCGCTGATTTTGGCTGCAAAAAAGCCGCTCCTTTTGGAGCGGCTTTTAATTTTCCATTAACCAATGCGACGTGCGCCGTAGTAGTGGCTCTTGTAGTAGCTGTTGCTCAGATCAGAGATCTTAACCACATCACCGCTGCTGGGAGCGTGGATGAACTTGCCATCGCCAATGTAGATGCCGACATGGGAGATGCCGGACTTATAAGTACCTGCGAAGAAGACCAGGTCACCGGGCTGCAGCTTGCTCTTGGAAACAGAGGAACCCATCTTGTACTGCTCAGAGGTAGAACGGCTGGGGGAGTAACCCAGGTTCTTCAGAACATAGTAGACCAGGCCGGAGCAGTCAAAGCCCTTCTTGCTCTGGCCGCCCCAGACATAGGGGACACCCAGGCAGGTCTTTGCCTTTGCAACAATCTGATCGCCCTTGGAAACCTCAACGACTTCTTCCTCCTTGGGCTCTTCAGTCTTTTCGGGCTTGACGAGCTCACCCTTTTCGGCGGCTTCCAGTGCCTTAGCGCTGACAGCCACGCCAGTAGACTTGCCGCCCTTGAAGAACACAGGAGCATTCTTGGAATCCTTGTTCTCGTAGGGGATCTCGGTCAGATCCAGGAAGTCGCTGCGGATGTAGCAGATCTGCTCATTGAGCAGGACCTTGTACCAGCCGTTGTTGATGCCGATGATGTATGCCTTGTCGCCGGTGTTGGCCTGGCCGACAGAAGCGTAGGAAGTACCGGCGCCCTTACGAACATTCACAGAAGTGCCGTTGACCTTGCCGTAGCCCAGCTCAACATTTTCCTTCTTGATGACTTCCAGATAATCGGAGTGCATGTAGCCCTCCTGCAGATTGTAAATAACTTTGTACCACTTGCCGGTCTTGTTCAGAACAACGACAACCTCGTCCTTGGCAGCAGTGTCCAGAATCTTGGAACTGGTGTTTGCCTTGGAGCGCAGGCGCAGATTGGAACCGGTGGTGAAAGCGACACCGAACTTGATGTCACCCTTGGCGGCGGCGGTGATAGAGAAGCAGCTCACCAGAAGCACCAGAGCCATAAATGCACAAAACAGACGCTTGGAAAATTTCATACGATACCCTCCGTCTTACTTATCTTTCTAAGTTAAGGTAATTACTTACCTGCCAGCGCACGATCGAGCCAGACACAGCCCACGTCCAGGGCGGTGTAGAGGCCGTCTTTTTCGGTCTTCTTGACGATCCGGTCCCGGCGGCTGGCGGCGGGATCGGTGAGCTGGAGCTGAACAGAGACACGGGATGCCACGTCCAGTCCGTTGACCTTCTTGGTCTCCTGGACCTGAAGCATCACAATGTGGGAGTCAGCCATGGAGCCATAATAAAGCTGGTTGTCCTTTCTCAGGAGAGGACGACCTTTATACATCAATACTGCGTTTTCTTCAGCCATGGTAGTACCTCCAAAAAACTAGTGAGATTGTAACACGTTGTAACATATTTGTCAACAACTTTTTTACAAGTCGGTTAAAATTAGTTACACTTTGTTACAAATCTGCGGGTGCGGGTAAACGAACAGGGCGTAAGACGGAGGGGGGTATGAAATTTTCAAGGTGCGCTAATCATACGAAAACGAGGCTTTTGCCGTGGCAAAAGCCTCGTCTGGGTATCATTTGTTGCCGAAAAGGAAACATTTGACGAGATGCTGCATGAGCTCGTCGCGGTCCAGCTTACAAATCATGCTTCTTGCATTATTGTAATTGGTGATATAAGTGGGGTCCTCGGTCAGCAGGTAACCGACGATCTGATTGATGGGATTGTAACCTTTTTCGTTCAGAGCATCGAACACAGTACGGAGAATAAGGCGCATATTCTCTTTATCGTCGCTGGGGACCTTGAACTTGATGGTGGAATCCGTCATGGTCTCGACCTCCTTGTGGTGAATAGAT
>JAFZEB010000092.1 GCA_017560855.1 Ruminiclostridium sp. | reverse complement strand
GCAAAAGGAGAGACTGTGGACCAGGGGGAGAAGATCGCTCTCATGGGCTCCACCGGCCGCTCTACCGGTCCCCATCTCCATTTCGAGGTCCGCTGGCAGGATGAGCCGTTGGACCCGCAGAAATGTCTCCCATAATGGATTGTTTTCCGGACGGCGTTCCCATGGCCGTTCGGTCTTTTTTTTGCCTGTTTTTGAAAGGAAAGAATTCCTTCAAAAACAGACTTTTTAACTATTTTTCGCCAGGATTTGCAGGGTTTCTGTTTTGGATGTGAAACAATCTTTCGTAACTTTTTTGATATTGTCAATAGATTGCCTTTTTTGTAGGATTACGGTAATGTGTGGAGCAATTGATGCCCAGGACCGCAAAAAGAGTCAACGCGCTCGGGCGGGTACCTGGATTTCCGGTTTCATCGTCATTACCATCACTATTTTCTAAGGAGGACCTTATGCTCCCTGTAAATCCTGAGGCAATTGGCGTTTTTGGCCTGTTTGCTACCGTTATCTGCTTCGGCCTGGAACAGGTCGGTGTCGGCGTCAAGGGCGCTGACCACGAAAAACTCACCCGCACCCTGGGCTACATCGCCATCATCTTCGGCGGTGTCTGCCAGCTCTACACCTCCGTCAGCATGTTCCTGTTCAGCGTGGGCGGCGACCACAGCAAGTACCTGGGCACCGTCTTCGGCTTCTTCGGTCTGTTCTGGATCCTGGTCGGCCTCTTCTTCCTGAAGGGCGGCGACAAGAAGGTCATGGCACACTTCTTCTTCTGTGCCTTGATCCTGGTGGTCCTGTTTACCATCCGTGCCTTTGCTGACGGCCTGATCTGGCCTCTGGGCATCGACTGCGTTGTCATTGACATCCTGCTCATCACCCTGATCTTTGGCTGGTACACCGAGAGCCCTAAGCTGAGCAAGCTGGCTGGCCTGTGCAACATTGCAATCGGTGCCATCTCCTTCTTCCTGCTGTACCCCCACGTGCTGGGTTAATTATCTGAAACCTTAACAATCTCGACCAATTGAAACCGGCTCAAGTATTCCCGGTCCAGGGTTCTCCTGGACCGGGATTTTTTTCTGTTACAATGTCAATTTTTGTGGTATAGTAGAGCGAGCAAAAGGAGGATGGGATATGTCCGAGAAGAAAAAGAAACTTGCCTGGGTGGATCGGACCCTCTGCGCCGCCTGCGGCTGCTGCAGGAAGGTGTGCCCCAGGAAGGCCATCATCATATATAAGGGCTTGTATGCCAAGGTGGAGGAGACCCTCTGCATTGGCTGCAAAAAGTGCGCCAAAGAGTGCCCCGCCAGCATCATTGACATCCGGGAGGTGGACCGATGAAACAGCAGAAACACTGGTATGACTATCTGTGGGTCCTGTCCCCTATTTACCTGACCCTGGGTTTTGTGAATATCCTCTTCGCCTGGCTGGGTCTGGTCTTTTTCTGCACCCCTCTCATTGTGTCCATTGTCACCGGGAACAAGGGCTACTGCCACCGGTATTGTGACCGGGGCCAGCTCTTCGCTCTGCTGGGTGGCCGGTTCGGTCTGTCCCGGAAGAAGGATATGCCCCGGTGGATGGTGTCCAAATGGTTCCGCTACGGCTTTCTGGCCTTCTTCCTAACCATGTTCTTGCTGATGCTGTGGAACACCTATCTGGTCTTTGCCGGAGCCCAGGACTTAAAGCAGGTGGTGACCCTTCTGTGGACGGTCAAAGTCCCCTGGCAGTGGGCCTATCATGGAACCCTGTTCTCTGACGGGGTGGCCCAGTTCGCCTTTGGGTTCTACAGCGTGATGCTCACCTCCACCATACTGGGTTTGGTGACCATGGTCCTGTTCAAGCCCCGCAGCTGGTGCATCTACTGCCCCATGGGCACCATGACCGGCCTCATCTGCAAAGCAAAAGCGAAGGAATAATAAAAGACCGCCCTCGGGCGGTCTTTTTTGTCCTGCAGGCAACGGTAAGGCTTCTCCCCAGGGAGAAGCTGTCTGCGAAGCAGACTGATGAGGGGTACTGGAAAAGAACTTCCTGGTATGGTAGGATAGAAGAAAACTATCGGGGGAATCCGCCATGAAAGAAGTCATTTTAAGCGCCGACGGGGACAGCGTGGTCTATCTGGTCCCCGATGCAGTGGCAAAAGATTTGAGAAAATACTGCATTACCTTTTGCGACAAGTGGATGAAAACCAGCCCCCACGGGAAGAAGTTCAAAATCGGAGGTGGGTATTGCTACAATGAAGCTGATTTCATTGCCTACCTGAACGAGTTTGTTTTCCCGGAGGAACTGTCGGTCCTGGTGAAAAACCTTGGCTGGACCGACTTGGGGAGAAACCTTCCCCCGGAGTATCAAAATCATCCGTATTTCAATTTCTGAGGAGATGCCGATGAAGATCACATTTGATGACCTTGCCGACTACCTGCGGCACGGCAGAGAGATCGAATTTTCTTACAAGGGCAGAGCCTATTCCATCACCAACCATTCGGGGTTCTGGCATCTTTGCGATGACACAGACCATGTCCTGTTGGAAACGGTGTGCCGGTTTGAGGAGAAGGAATTGCTTGTGTCTAAAATCGCCGCAGCCCTGCTGGATGACCGGACCATCCGACAGATTTTTGATGAGCAGGTCTATGATGCCTTGCGCATTATCTGAAGAAGGCTTGGGCGTTTTGCAGGAAACCCTAGATTTCCCTTGAAGAATCAGGCTTTCTGGGGTATACTAAAGGGTAACCATTTTATAAATAAAAGGAAAGGAACTCCCTCCTTATGGCACATATGAAGAACTACACCCCTCCCGTGGGTGACGAGATCATCCTGATGAAAATGGGCGAGATGGTCCTGAAGGGCCTGAACCGCCACCACTTCGAGGACCGCCTCATGTCCAACGCCCGCCGCCGTCTCCAGAGATACGGCAAGTTCCGCATCTACTCCCGCCAGTCCATTACTTACGTGGAGCCCCAGAGCCTGGACTGCGACATGGACGGCGCTTTCGAGACTCTGAAGAACCTCTTCGGCGTGGTGGGTCTGTCCAGAGCAAAGGCCTGCGACAAGACCCCCGAGGCCATCCTGGAGACCGCCAAGACCTACCTCTACGACGACCTGATGGAGGCCGAGACCTTCAAGGTGGAGTCCAAGCGTTCTGACAAGTCCTTCCCCATGTCCTCCATCCAGCTGTCCCAGTTCGTGGGCGGTGAGCTGGACGAGGCCTTTGAGCATCTGCGTGCTGACATGCACACCCCCGACGTGGTGGTCCACGTGGAGGTCCGTGACTTTGCGGCCTATGTCCACGCCAACACCACCCCCGGCGCAGGCGGTCTGCCTGTGGGCGTGGGCGGCAGAGCCGTTTCCCTGCTGTCCGGCGGCATCGACTCCCCCGTGGCATCCTGGATGATGGCCAAGCGCGGCCTGGCCCTGGAGATGGTCCACTTCTTCAGCTACCCCTACACCTCCCCCGAGGCCAAGGACAAGGTCCTGGAGCTGGCTCGACTCATCACCCCCTGGTGTGGCCGAATGACCGTCCATGTGGTCCCCTTCACCGAGATTCAGGAAGAACTCCGCCGCTCCTGCCCTGAGTCCCTGTTTACCCTGCTCATGCGCCGCTTCATGATGCGCATCTCCGAGCAGGTGGCCCTCCGTGTGGGCGCTCACGCCCTGGTCACCGGCGAGTCCCTGGGCCAGGTGGCCAGCCAGACCATGGAGGCCATGGGCGTCACCAACGCCGTCTGCACCCTGCCCGTCTTCCGTCCCGTCATCGGCATGGACAAGGAGGAGATCATCCGCATTGCCCGGAAGATCAACACCTTCGAGACCTCCATCCTGCCCTATGAGGACTGCTGCACCGTCTTCACTCCCCGCCACCCCAAGACCCGTCCCTCCATGGAGGAGATCCTGGAGGCCGAGTCCAACTTGGATATGGATGCTCTGATCCAGAGAGCCATGGACGGCATCGAGCGGGTCACCGTTGAATGGGAATAATACTATGACATGTTGGACCCGCTTCGCTGGGCTCCAACATGTGATTTTACACGCAGTTCAGCGCACGGGCCACGGCCCGCACGTTCCCTGCGTGAGCAGTATATTTTCCGACGTACACGCCGCCGGAAAATATGATTTGATTTTCTTCACGACCTGAGGCCGTGAACTCTGCGAGGCTTCAGAGAAAGGAGACCCTATGAGCCATACCGCTGAACTCATCGCCATCGGCACGGAACTGCTGCTGGGCAACATTGCAAACACCGATGCCCAGATGATCTCCGAGGGCCTGTCCGAGCTGGGCATCAACGTTTTTTACCACACCGTGGTGGGTGACAACCCGGATCGGGTCCGCCAGGCGGTGGACATCGCCCGGACCCGTGCCGATATCATCATCACCACCGGCGGGTTGGGTCCCACCTGCGATGACCTGACCAAGGTGGCCCTGGCCGAGGCCTTCGGCAAGGGACTCTTCTTCCACGAGCCCTCCGCCCAGAGAATTCGGGACCGATTTATCCAGATGGAGCGGCCCATGACCGAAAACAACCTCCAGCAGGCCATGCTCCCCGAGGGGTGCACTGTGCTGGAGAACGACTGGGGCACCGCCCCCGGCGTGGCCTTTGAGGCCGATGGGATCCACGTGCTCATGCTCCCCGGTCCTCCCAGGGAGTGCGAGATGATGTTCCGCCACCGGGCGGTCCCCTATCTGAAACAGCTCTCCGACGGGGTCATCGCCTCCCGGACGGTGAAGACCTTCGGCATTGGCGAGTCCTCTGTAGAGGACCAGCTGCGGGACCTGATGAACGCCCTGCACAATCCCACCCTGGCCCCCTACGCTAAGCCCACCGGCACGGAACTGCGGATCACCGCCCATGCCCAGACCGAGGAGGAAGCCTTTGCCCTCATTGCTCCCGTGGAGGAGCAGGTGAAGGCCATTTTGGGGGACTACGTCATCGGTGTGGATGTAAACTCCGTCCAGGAGGTCTGCTTCCAGCTCCTGCGGGAGAAGGGGCTGACCCTGGGCACTGCCGAGTCCTGCACCGGCGGCCTCATCGCCAAGCTCATCACCGACCTGCCCGGCTCCTCCCAGGTGTTCAACGGCGGTATCGTCAGCTACACCAATGGGGTGAAGGCCGGTGCTCTGGGGGTCTCTCAGGAACTGCTGGACCAGTACGGCGCAGTCTCTTCTCAGGTGGCTGAGGCCATGGCCCGTGGGGCCAAGGCGGTCCTGGGCTGTGACCTTGCCGTCTCTGCCACCGGTGTGGCAGGGCCTGACTCCGATGACCGGGGCAACCCCGTGGGTCTGGTCTATCTGGGTCTGGCCTATGGCGACCAGTGTATCGTCCAGGAATTCCACGCAGGCCGTGGAGACCGGGACCGGGTCCGCCGCATGGCGGCCGGCACCGCCCTGGATATGGTCAGACGTCATCTGACCGGAAAACTGTAAACGCAAAAAGGTCGTGCTGCATGTGCAGCACGACCTTTTTTAGTGACTCGTAGAGTTTTGCCGTGAAGCGGGTCCCAAACGTCTCATCTTACGGGAAGGGAGAACCGCCATTGCGTTCCTTACTCATCAGATATTTTCCGGTGATTAAGCCGTTCTCATCCAAATCGTGGTGGATGGAGTAGTCTGCCCAGACATACATCTCCGCTTGCTTGACGTATTCGACGGTGCACATGAGATTTTTCCACTGGTCCTTGACCATGCCGTCGCAGGCGGGACCATAGATGTAGTCTTCATCGATCATCAACCAGGCTTCCGGCATGGGGTTCTCGCTCTGTTCGAAGGAGAAGTTTTCGGGGTCGCTCATGTCCATGCGGCACAGATAGTACCGGCCGTCGGCTTCCTGGGTAAAATACAGATAGTGGCCGTCCAGGATGGGATGGTAGGAGGGTACATCGGTGAGATTCACCTCGGTGCCGTAGGTGGTGTTGTAGAGGTGGAGGGACTCATTGTCGGCATCGTCCTGGAAAATCAGCCAGTCGGAGCTGATGAAGTAGGGGTAGTAGATCTCCTTATTCACCACGGTCTGCATGTCCTCGCCGTCCAGGTCGGTGGAGACCAGGCAGTAGTCCTCGTCGGTGAAGTACAGGCGGTCCTGATGGGGAAACAGGTAGTCACAGGCCCCCTGGTAGAGGGTCTCCTTGCCGGAGCCGTCCGGCATCATCCGGCAGATGGCGTTGCCGTTCAGGGTGTAGTACAGATAATCTCCGATCTTGGTCAGGTAGTTGGCCGGGCCCCTGTCATCCAGCACGGTAGTCTCCTCAAACTCGGGGAAGTCGCCCTTCATGTAGAAGGGAGTGGCGCCCAGGCTGCCATCGTTGGAGGCAGTATGGGTCAGGCCGTAGAGAACGTTGTCCTCGATATAGTACCAGCCGAAGCCCATGAAGTTGCCCATGGTGTAAGTCTCTTCGATGGTGAAGTTGGGGTCATAGGTGGACCAGGGGTTCTTGCCCAGGGAGGCAGGCATCTCCTCCTGGTTCACCAGGGTGAAGAAGGTGCCCTCGGTCAGGGTGAAGGTCAGGATACCGTCGGCAAGAGAGGCGGTGACCGTTTCCCCCATCATGTCCAGCTCGTAGCCGGTTTCGGTCTCGGTGTAGGTGCCGGAGATGGGTTCTTCAAACATGACGCCGGTAAAGGTGTTGTCCTCTTGGAAGGCCAGGGTCAGCACAGCGTCTCCGGGGCCAAAGATACCGGTCATGTCCTGGTTGGTGAACTCGGTGCCCTCCATGACCATGGAGTCTGCCACCCAGTAGCCCGTGGTCAGGGGGTTGGCAGGGGGAGCTTCTTCCCCGCCGCCGCAGCCGGTGACAAGGCTGGTCAGCATGACCAGGGAGAGGATGCAGGCGAATACTTTCTTCATAGGAATTCCTCCTTTTCATGTTCTTGATGTTATGTTATAGGAAAAAGAAGGAAAAGTTGTCACCCCCAAGGGGTACTTTTGGGGGTAGTGGGTCTACTCCTTGCAAAAAAACAGGCTCCATCGGTGACAATGGAGCCTGTTTGCTTATACTCGGTAAATGTAGGTTTCTTTGCGGGGGTGGGGTTCCGGCAGGACCCCGGCCCGATAGCCCAGGATGCAGTTGCCGATGCCCACATAGTCCCCTTCGATGCCCCATGCCTTCAGCATGGCCTGACCCTCTTCCGAGGCGAAGACCTCCTTGGCTCGGTGGATCCAGCAGGAGTCCACACCCACGGCGTAGGCGGCGTTCATGAGGTTCCCCATGACCAGACAGCCGTCTTCAAACCAGGTGAAGCTGGAGCGGTCGGCCAGGACCACAACCACAGTGGGAGCGCCGTAGAAGGGATCGATCTCAGCCCCCATGACGGCGGCGTTCAGTTTGGACAGCTTGGCGATGGTCTCCTTGTCCTGGACGGCCACCATGATGGCAGACTGCTTACCCATGCCGCTGGGGGCATAGGTGCCGGCTTCCAGAATGGTCTGGAGCTGTTCCTCGGAGATCTGCTCCGGCCGATAGGCCCGGACACTGCGTCTCTCTTTGAGATTACGGATCGTTTCGTTCATGGTTCGAACCTCCCGTATAAAAGCTTCGCAGAATTTCGCCGCCTTGGCGGCGAAACAAGGTGAAATGAGTTTTTCGGCGCGACATGCGCGTGCCGAAAAACTCTTCTCAGCCCGAGAGTGCCTGCCTTTGGCAGGCGCGGGTCGGGCTGTAAATCACTTTTGGGAGCCCAGCGAAGTGGGTCCCAAAAGTCTTACTTTACCAGATGCACTTGACCTCGCAGGTAAAGGTCTGATCCCCTACCTCAGCGGTGATGGTAGCGCCGCCCTTAGCAACAGCGGTGACGGTGCCGTCCTCGGCCACGGTAGCCACATCGGTCTTGTTGGAGGCCCACTTCACGGTGCCTTCCACGCCGGTGACCTGAAGCTGCTTGGTCTTGCCCTGGCCGTCCAGGGTCAGGGTGGACGCGCTCAGGCCGGGGCCGGCGGGAGCGGCTTCGCCCTCGGCAGCCTCGCCTTCAGCGGGCTGGGCAGGGGCGTCCTCCCAGGCGCAGTTTACCACGCACTGGGCGGTCTGGCCGTTCTCCAGGGTGGCGGTGATGGTGGCCAGGCCCTTGGCCACGGCGGTGACGGTGCCGTTCTCGTCCACGGTGGCGATGGCCTCGTCGCTGGTGGTCCAGGTGATGGCTGCGCTGGTGCCCTCGGGGGCGAAGATGGGAGCCAGGGTCACGGTGGCACCGGCTTCGGCAAAGGTCAGCTCAGTCTGTTCCAGGGTGATGGACTCAGCATCGGCAGACTGGCTGCTGAGCAGGCCGTCAGAGAAAGCGGGGCCCAGGGTCTTGACCACGATGAAGGCGGCAGCCACGATGAGGACCAGGGACAGGATCACGGGCAGGATGGACTTCTTTTTCTTCTTGGGTGCCTGCTTCTTGGGGGTAGGCTCCTCCTTGGGTTCGGGGATGGGTGCAGCCACCACGGGGGTCTCTGCTTCCGCCTGGGCTTCCAGGGTCTGGATCTCCTCCACAGGCAGGACCTGAGTGGGGGCCTCGTCCACGATGGATGCTTCGGCCACAGCCTCAGCCACCTCAGCGGTGGGGATCACGATGGTGGGCTCGTCCACGATGGGAGCGGGTTCGGCAGGAACCTCTTCGGTGGGAACAGGCTCTGCGGGAGCAGCCTCGGGCTGGACTTCGGGCTCTGCGGGTACGGCCGCTTCTACTGCGGGAGCTTCCTGGGCAACCTCCACCACGGGGGCGGCGGGAGTCTCGGGAGCCACCTCCACGGGGGGCATTTCAGGGGCCAGACGTGCGCCGCCCTCGACAGGGGCCGCAGGCTGGACGGGCTTCTTCAGCTGAGCAGCTGCCACAGCGGGAACGGGGCTGTCAGCCAGCATATCGCGGATCTCGCTCAGGAGTGCGTCCAGGTCCTCGTCGGTCTCCACGGGCTTTTCCGCAGGGACGGGTTCTGCCTGGACGGTGACAGCGGGCTGGGGCTGGACGGTCTCGGCGATCACAGGCTCGCTGGCCACCTCCACCACAGGGGCGTTGGGGGTCATTTCCAGCTGGCGCAGGTCGTCCCAGGGACCGGGCTCTGCAGGAGCGGCAGGGGCTGCTTCAGCGGGGACTTCCACAGCAGCGGGTTCCTCGGTGACGGGTGCAGTCTCTGCAGCGGGGGCTTCCTGAAGGACCACAGCCTCAGGGGCTTCCACGGGGACTTCTGCCATCTCAAAGGTCTCCTGGGTGGGCGCTTCGTAGGAGTCGGCAGCGTCGAAGATGGGGTCGGGCTGTCCGGCGGCCAGGGCGGCCTCACGGGCCAGACGGTCACGCTCGCGCTTGCGCTCGGCGGCCCGGGCCTCACGCTCGGCCTTGAATGCCTTCTTCTCCTCCTCGGTCATCTCGCTGGTCTTCTTGCGGGTGGGCTTGGAGAAGAACAGGGACTCCTTCTTCTTGGGGGCAGCGGCAGGGGCTTCGTCCTCAAAGTCATGGACGGGAGACTCCCGGCGGGCGGGGGCCTCCTTGCGGGGGGTGGAGCCGCTGGGCCGCTTTTTCTTCTTGTCAGGCTCAGCGCCAAAGAGGCCGCCCAGCTTCTGCTGGCGCTGCTTCTTGCGCTCGGCCATGCGGCGCTCTTCCTCCTGGCGGCCTACGTCGCAGAAGGGGCAGTACTTATAGGTCACAGAATAGTACTCACCACAGTGGGGGCACTGCACCGTCTGACTTCTCAGGGTGATCTGTTTGGTTTCCATTTGGTTTCCTCCTTCCGGGCTGGTTTCAGCCCACAGAAAACAGGTCTATCGTTACAATTTGGACATGATACTCCATAATAATTCATCGTATTATAGCACACAGACTCTGACACCGTCAACTGTTTGGTTGCCAAAAGGTAATGGAAGGAGACACCTTTTTGTGGAAAAAACCAAAGCAGGGGGCGAGTTTCCCGAAAGGATAGGGAAAAAAGATGGGGATTTGTATAAATTTTCATTCTTTTTCCATTGACAAAACACCCGGCCATCCGCTATTCTAGGGACAGTGCAATTTTATATGTATGCACGATGAAGGGAATAAACGTTTGAACCCTCCTTCTCAGAGAGCAGCCGGTCGGTGCGAGGCTGCAGGGAGCTGAACGTGTCTCACCCCGGAGTGCGAACTGTTTGAGTGGGCGTTGTCAGACGCCAATAAGAGTGGTACCGCGGAGAAATGGTTGTCTTCGTCTCTTTGGATTTTTGGAATATCCAAACAGACGGAGTTTTTTTGCTATATGGACCTTTTTCCGCCGGTTTTGATAATTGGAAAGGATGACCCGCATATGAAGAATTACACCAAATATCGTCCCGGGTACTACATGCCCCCGGAGACTTGTATGGATTGGGTAAAGAAGGAGCGCATCACCGCGGCCCCCGACTGGTGCAGCGTGGACCTGCGCGACGGCAACCAGGCCCTCATCACCCCCATGAGCCTGGAGGAGAAGATCTCCTTCTACAAGTTCCTGCTGGAGCTGGGCTTTAAGGAGATCGAGGTTGGCTTCCCTGCCGCCTCCGAGACCGAGTACGAGTTCCTGCGCACCATCATCGAGGAGAACATGATCCCCGACGATGTGTGGATCCAGGTCCTCACCCAGTCCCGCCCCCACATCATCAAAAAGACCTTTGACGCCGTCAAGGGTGCCAAGAACGTCATCGTTCACCTGTATAACTCCACCTCCTTCGCCCAGCGGCAGCAGGTCTTCCGTCTGCCCGAGGACGAGATCGTGAAGATCGCTGAAGAGGGCGCACGGGCCTTCAACGAGTACGCTGAGAAGATGCCCGAAACCAACTTCCGCTTCGAGTACTCCCCTGAGAGCTTCACCGGCACCGAGATTGAGTTTGCCGAGCGGATCTGCAACGCTGTCATCGACATCTGGAAGCCCCGTCCCGAGCGGAAGGTCATCATCAACCTGCCCGCTACCGTGGAGATGTCCATGCCCCACGTGTACGCCCAGCAGATCGAGTACATGAGCAAGCACCTCCACGACCGTGAGAACATCATCATCTCCATCCACCCCCACAACGACCGCGGCACCGGCGTGGCCGCCGGCGAGCTGGCTCTGCTGGCAGGCGGCGACCGCATTGAGGGTACTCTCTTCGGCAACGGCGAGCGTACCGGCAACGTGGATATCATCACCATGGCCATGAATATGTTCACCCATGGTGTGGACCCCAAGCTGGACTTCTCCAACATGCCCCACATCGTGGAGTTCTATGAGAAGCTCACCGGCATGCACGTGGGCTACCGCCAGCCCTACTCCGGCCACCTGGTCTTCGCTGCCTTCTCCGGCTCCCATCAGGACGCCATTTCCAAGGGCCTGAAGTTCCGGGAGGAGCAGAAGGAGGAGTTCTGGACCGTTCCCTACCTGCCCCTGGACCCCCACGATGTCAGCCGCGAGTATGAGGCCGACGTCATCCGCATCAACAGCCAGTCCGGCAAGGGCGGCATCTCCTACATCCTGGAGCACAACTTCGGCTACGAGCTGCCCAAGGAAATGGCCCAGGAGGTGGGTTACTTCATCAAGGACATCTCCGACCACGCCCACAAGGAGCTCTCTCCCCAGGATATCCTGGTGGCCTTCACCCACGAGTACCAGAACAAGGACATCCCCATCGCCATCCAGGACATCAGCTGGATCCGCGAGAAGGGCACTACTGTGGCAGACGTCACCCTGGCCATCAACAACGAGGTCTTCTACCTCTCCGCCCGCGGCAACGGTCCTCTGGACGCCGTGTCCAACGTGCTGAAGCTGGCCAGCCCCAACATCAACTACCAGTTCGTGGACTATGAGGAACACGCCCTGCAGACCGACTCCGACTCTCTGGCATCCGCCTACGTCGTCATTGCCGACGATCAGGGCAAGCACTACTGGGGCGTCGGCGTGGACAGCGACATCACCATGGCTTCCGTCTACGCACTGGTCACCGCCATCAACCGCGAGAACAAGGACAAGCAGTTTATCCCTACCGTTGACTAAGCCTGTCGAAAAAGGCGGAGCCTTTTCCGACAAGGGGGCTTGCGGCCTGCTGCGCGCGCCCTTTGGGCACACTGACAGGCCGAGAAGTGTTTTCCGGCACGCACAGGTCGCGCCGGAAAAAGAATCAGACTTTATTTCGCCGCTGCGGCGGCGAAACTCTACGAGTTTTTTTCCACGTTGGGCTTCCCTTCATAGATAGAGGAGGCGCTGTCGGGAAAAACCACACACCAAATTTGAGGAGGAATCCCCTATGGGAATGACAATGACACAGAAGATCCTGGCAGCCCACGCAGGCCTGCCTGAGGTCAAGGCCGGTCAGTTGATCCGTGCCAAGCTGGATATGGTCCTGGGCAACGACATCACTTCTCCCGTGGCCATCCGTGAGTTTGAGAAGGAAGGCTTCACCGGCGTCTTCGATAAGAGCAAGATCTCCATGGTCATGGACCATTTCACCCCCAACAAGGACATCAAGGCCGCTGAGCAGTGCCTCCAGTGCCGCACCTTCGCCAAGCGCTTCGACATCGACAACTTCTACGATGTGGGCCAGATGGGTGTCGAGCACGCCCTGCTGCCCGAAAAGGGCATCGTGGCTGCCGGTGACTGCATCATCGGCGCTGACTCCCACACCTGCACCTACGGTGCTCTGGGCGCCTTCTCCACCGGCGTGGGCTCCACCGACATGGCAGCCGGCATGGCCACCGGCGAGACCTGGTTCAAGGTCCCCGAGGCCATCAAGGTCCACCTGACCGGCAAGCTCCAGCCCCGTGTCAGCGGTAAGGACGTCATCCTCCACCTGATCGGCATGATCGGCGTGGACGGTGCGCTGTACCAGAGCCTGGAGTACTGCGGCGAGGGCGTTGCTTCCCTGTCCATGGACGACCGTCTGTGCATTGCCAACATGGCCATCGAGGCCGGTGCCAAGAACGGCATCTTCCCCGTGGACGAGACCACCATTGCCTACATGGAAGGCCGTGTGAACCGTCCCTGGACTGCTTACGAGGCAGATCCCGACGCAGAGTACGTCCGCACCATTGAAATTAACCTCAGCGAGATCGAGCCCACCGTGGCTTACCCCCACCTGCCTGAGAACGCCCGTCCCATCTCCAAGGTGGAGGACATCAAGATCGACCAGGTCATCATCGGCTCCTGCACCAATGGCCGTCTGGAAGACATGGCCATCGCCGCTGAGATCCTGAAGGGCAAGAAGGTTGCCGATCACGTTCGCTGCATCGTCATTCCCGCCACCCAGCAGGTCTTCCAGGACTGCATCGACCTGGGCTACATGACCACCTTTATCCAGTCCGGCTGCGCCGTCTCCACCCCCACCTGCGGCCCCTGCCTGGGCGGCCACATGGGCGTTATGGCCAACGGCGAAAAGTGCGTGGCCACCACCAACCGCAACTTCGTGGGCCGTATGGGCGGCATCACCTCTGAGATTTATCTCGCAAGCCCTGCTGTTGCAGCCGCTTCTGCTATCGCTGGCAAGATTGCCGATCCCAGGGAAGTTTGACATTTGGAATGAGCAAGAAACTTGCCCTTCGTTCGGGAACAATGTGAACGAGGGAGTCAAGCTGCCTGTAGCGAGTGGGCTCATTCCAAATGTGGAGGGCTGCACTCCGTTCAGCGCACGATTGGGGCAGAGCCCCAATCGCACGTTCTCTTCGTGAGAAGTGTTTTTTGCCCGGCGCATGTCCGTGCAAAAAACCTACTAGACTTACTTTCGCCGACTGCGGTCGGCGAAACTCTGCGAGGCTTTTTACAGCCTCTGAATTGGAGGATAACCAATCATGAATGCAAAAGGTTTTGTACATAAGTATGGCGATAACGTGGACACCGACGTTATCATCCCCGCCCGTTACCTGAACATCGCCGACAAGAAGGAACTGGCCACCCACTGCATGGAAGACATCGACGACAACTTCGTCAACGTGGTCAAGTCCGGCGACGTGATGGTGGGCGGCTTCAACTTCGGCTGCGGCT
>JAFZEB010000091.1 GCA_017560855.1 Ruminiclostridium sp. | reverse complement strand
CGCATCTGCTTCTCCATGGCGTTCTGGATGTCACGGGGCGGCAGGATGTTCTTCAGCTCCACACGGTTGACCTTGATGCCCCAGGGATCGGTGGCCTCGTCCAGGATGCTCCGCATCCGGGCGTTGATCACATCACGGGAGGTGAGGGACTGGTCCAGTTCCAGCTCGCCGATGATGTTACGCAGGGTGGTAGCCGTCAGGTTTTCAATGGCGTTCATGGGGTTCTCCACGCCGTAGGCGTAGAGTTTAGGGTCGGTGATCTGGAAGTACAGAACCGTGTCGATCTGCATGGTGACGTTGTCCTTGGTGATGACAGGCTGGGGCGGGAAGTCGGCCACCTGCTCCTTCAGAGAGACCTTCTTCCGGACCTGGTCAATGAAGGGGATCTTGAAATGCAGGCCCACGCCCCACACCGCCTGGAAAGCACCCAGACGCTCGATGACGTATGCACGGGACTGCTGGACCACCCGGATGGAGGTGGCCAGGACGACCAGGATGACAATGATGAACAGGACCAGAGTGATTTTCGCTAACATATGTTACACCGTTCCTTTCTCCATGGGGATCACCATGGCTTTGACACCTTCGATTCGTTCTACCCGGACCAAAGTACCCACAGGGATGACTTCCCCATCGGCGGAGCGTGCGGTCCAGATGGCACCGCCCACTTTGATCTGCCCGGAGGCCTCGATGTTGTTAATGGTCTCAATGACCATGGCATCGGCATCCAGGATCCGGTCTGCGTTGGTCTTTTCCGGGGCGGGCTGGATCCACTTCCCTGCCATGGGCCGAAGGATGGCCATGGTCAGGACGGACACGATGGCAAACAGGCCGATCTGCACCATAAGTCCCGCACCCAGCCAGGCAGAAAACAGAGCCACCAGACTGCCAGCACAGAACCAGATGGAGATCAGGCCTGCAGTGGCTCCTTCGATCCCGGCAAAGGCGATGAGCAGGACCAGCCATAACATGGGATAATTCACAGTCCGCATCCTCCCTTCTCTGTCAATTTACACATCGGTTTACTTACTTTTGTAAGTATTGTAACATAGATTCGGAAAGGGCGCAATAGTTTTTCTGCAGAAAGCCACAATTTCACAGTGTTTTCCTCTTTAGTGCAAGGAATTTTTACCAAATGTTTCCTACCACTTGCCAGCCGCTCTTCCCTTTGCTATACTATATTATTAAATAGTGAACTCGTGAGGCTCGACCGCCTGTTCCCGCCGGCGGCACCCCGAAAGGAGGCCCCTTTTTGAAACTCCCCATTAAAAAGCTGATCCAATACATTCTGGTGATCCTGATCGGCTTTGTGATCCTCTTCTTTGCCGCTCAGGTCATGCTGAATATCGGCACTGTACTGGCCGGACTCAGCGGCATTGCCGGTGCCCTTCGGGCCATTGTTTTGGGCTGTGTCATGGCCTATCTGCTCTACCCGGTGGCTCGATTTGCCGAGCATTTCCTGCTCTACCACAAAGTGAGTAAGAAAGCCGCCCGGACCATGTCCACCGGCTTTGCCACCCTGGTGCTCATCACGTTGATCGTCATGTTCATCTACTTCATCGTCCCTGAGCTGGCCGCCAACCTGCCTGCCCTGATCCAGGATCTGCCCTGGATGATCCGAAGCACCTTCAACGAACTGTCCAAGTTCATAGAAGCCCAGGGACAGTCGGCGGATTTCCTGAAAGAACTCTCCGTAAAGCTCACCAACAGTTTTGCCACCTGGCTCCAAGGCGATGCAGTGAACACCCTGACCGACCTGCTTACCCGTGTGGTGGACCTGGCCAAGGGCCTTTTGAACTTCGTCATCGGCATCATCGTCATGGTCTATGTGCTCATGAGCCGTGACCAGTTCGTGGGCCAGTCCAAAAAGTTCCTCTTTGCCGTGTGCAAGAACCGCAGCACCTGTGACACCATCCTCAAGCATGTGCGTGTCATCAACCGCATCTTTGGCGGTTTCGTTTCCGGCAAGCTGCTGGACTCCCTCATCATCGGCATCCTCTGTTTTATCTCCCTGTCCATCCTGAACATGCCCTACACCATGATCATCAGTCTCATCGTGGGCATCACCAACATCATCCCGGTCTTCGGCCCCTTCTTTGGTGCCATCCCCTCGGCCATTCTGCTGTTGCTGACCAACCCCGCCAAGTGCTTGGTCTTCATCATCTTCATCCTGATCCTGCAGCAGGTGGACGGCAACATCATCGGCCCCAAGATCCTGGGTGACTCCACGGGCCTTCCCGCCTTCTGGGTCCTCTTCTCCCTGCTGCTCTTCAACCATCTCATGGGGTTCTGGGGAATGCTTCTGGGCGTGCCCCTCTTCGCCTCCTTCTATTATCTGCTGCGGGAGTTCATCAATGCCAAGCTGGGCAAAAAAGACCTGCCCAAGGCCACCCAGGACTATATCAATGTCTCGGGCATCGATGAGGACGGCACCCTCCACTATACGGAGCCAAAGCGCATCCAGTTCTATCCCCTGGTCAAGGGCGACAACAGTTACTGGGCCCAGTTCCGGGCCTGGCTGGACCGTCCCCTTCCCAAGGATGCATTTAAGAACAGTAAGTTCATTGCCCTCCACAAGAATGTGCGGGAGCATGCGGAACAGGAAGAACAGCGCAAGCAGGACGAAGAGTCCTGAGCCCCGGAGGTGTGACCTATGCGTAACCAAGCCAGCCGACGGATGGCCCTGTGCGGCATCACCGCCGCCCTCATGGTCACGGTCATGATGGTGGGTTCTATCCTTCCCCTGTCCACCTACTCCTCCCCTATGCTGGCAGGAGCCCTGCTCATCCCCATCCTTTGGGAGATGGGTCCCAAAATGGGCGGTCTGGTCTATCTGGCCGTCGCCCTCCTCAGCATCCTCATGGCCCCCGACAAAGAGGCCGTCTTCCTCTTCGTCTTCCTGCTGGGCTGGTATCCCATTGCCCGGCCCAAACTCCAGCACATCCGAAACAAGCCCATCCGCTGGGTTATTAAGATGATCCTGTTCAACCTGGCCGCAGGAGTGACCTACGCATTCCTGCTCTATGTGCTGACCATGCCTGACCTGCAGGCAGAGTTTGCCGATTGGACCGTCCTCTTCCTGGCGGGCTTCCTCCTGCTGGGCAACGTGACCTTTGTCCTGTACGATATCCTGCTGGGCCGACTGGGGGATTTCTACGTGGTCAGAATTCGGCCCAAGCTCTTCTCCACACACACCATTGACCTGTGAGGCAACCTATGAAACAAAGACTCCTTTCCCTTCTTCTGGCCTGTGTGATGGCCATCTCGCTGGCCGTTCCCGCTGCCGCCGCCAAAACCATGAACTTTTCCGACGTGAAGCGCAGTGACTGGTTCTACTCCAACGTGAAAGACCTGTACACCTGGGGTGTCATCAACGGCACCACCAACACCACCTTCGAACCCCAGGGGACTGTGACCTTCGGTCAGGCCCTGAAGATGATCCTGCTGGCCGCCGGGTATTCCCAGCAGAAGCCCACCGACTCCCACTGGGCCAGCGGCTACTATCAGCTGGCCGCTCAGAAGGGTTTCCTGCCCAAGAAGTTGAACCTGAAACTGGACGACCCCATCAACCGCAAGCTGATCGCCCAGATCATCGTAAAAACCCTGGACGTCAGCCGCACCGGAGCGGAGCTTCCCTTCTCCGACACCGGCAGCAAGGATGCCCTCATCCTCTATGACTACGGCATCTTTACCGGCGAGAAGGATGAGAAAGGAAATCTCCTCTTTAAGCCCAACAGCAACATCACCCGTGCCGAGATCAGCGCTGTCATCTGGCGTCTTTACAACCTGGACCTGCCCGAAAAGGAACCGGAGCCCGCACCCACCGGGGACTACTTCACCTTCGGCGGCAAGAAGGTGTACATCGTAGAGGACCTGCCGAAAAACACCTATGACAACGATCTGTTCCAGGTAAATGAGCAGGGTTTCCTCACCTACAACAGTGACGACTACACCTGTAAGATCGGCATCGACGTGTCCCGTTACCAGGGTACCATCGACTGGACCCAGGTGAAGGAGGTTGGCGTAGACTTTGCCATCCTCCGTCTGGGCTACCGCGGCTATGGCACCGGCAAGATCGTTCTGGACAACACCTTCTACCAAAACCTGGAGGGAGCTCTGGAAAACGACATTGAGGTGGGCGTGTACTTCTTCTCCCAGGCCATCTCCCCTGCTGAGGCTGAGGAGGAGGCCCAGTACTGCATGAACGCCCTGAAGGGCTACGACATCACCTACCCCATCATCTTCGACTGGGAAGATCCCAACGGCAGCGGAGAAGTCCGCACCGACGAGTTGGACGACAAGGTCCTGACCCAGTGCGCCGTGGCCTTCTGCGAGGCGGTCAAGGCTGGTGGCTACCAGCCCATGGTCTACTCCAACCTGACCTACTTCTACCTCCACTTCGACCTGAATGATCTGGTGAACTATCCCTTCTGGCTGGCCCAGTACAACGCCACCCCCTCCTTCTACTACCACTTTGACATGTGGCAGTACGGAGACGCCGGCATCGTCCCGGGTATCGATGGAAAAGTGGATCTGAACATTCACTTCATCCCCAAGAACTAAAAAAACAGAAGCACTTCCTGTCAGGAAGTGCTTCTGTTTTTATTTCATAGCCTGGGCCCAAAATCCGTCAAAGTCGGTCAAGTCGGGCAGGTGGAGATGGCAATAGGTTTTCAGAACGGCCTGGTCGCTGTAAGGGTCGGCCAGACCAGCCACCCGGTACCCTGCCTGGAAGGCGGTTCTGGCCCCGTGGACGGCATCCTCAAAGACCCAGGTCTCCTGGGTGGTGATACCCATCCGGTCCCGGGCGTGGTCATAGATGAAAGGCTTGTCCTTGCCGGTGTTCAGTTCACGGCAGGTGTAGATCTCGTCCAGCAGATCGAACAGCCCGGCGGTTTTCAGTCCATCGGTGATGGGCCCCCGGTCGGTGTTGGTGGCCAGGGTGCAGGGGATACCCTTTGCCCGCAGGGCTTTCAGGAAGTCCACAGCTCCGGGCTTGGCCTTGACCTCATAGCGGTAGAAATCCCAGACGGTGCGGTTGATGCCCTCAATGATCTCCTGGTGGCTCTGGGCGAGGCCGTAGGCCTCCTTCATGTACACAGCCCCCTCCACCTGGGTCATGGGAAACAGGATGGCTCGCAGGCCCGGACGGGCTTCCACCCCAAGGGATGCCAGATAGCGTGCCCCCACCGTGTCCCACATGCCCATGGAATCGATCAGGGTACCGTCTGCGTCGAAAATCGCGCCTTTGATCACAGGCCTCTCCTCCTTTATCTGCAGTTTGTTTAGTCTATCAGAGAATTCCCCTCTGGTCAAGGGGCGGGGAACGTGGTAGTATAGTACAAACGACACCAACTGCGAAAGGAGACGTATTATGTCTGACTCCGCTTGCTATATCATCGGGGCCGGGCCCTTCTATGGGCTGGTCCAGAAGCCCCAAATTGGAGACTATATCCTGGCCGCCGACGGGGGCTATCGCCACTGCCAGACCGCCGGTCTCACCCCGGACCTCCTCCTGGGGGATTTCGACTCCCTGGAGGAGCATCCCACCACGTTGGATACCCAGACCTTCCCGGTGGAAAAGGACGATACCGACTCCATGTTGGCCATCAAGCTGGGGCTGGAAAAGGGGTTTAAAACCTTCCACCTGTACGGCGGCACCGGCGGCCGCATGGACCACACCCTGGCCAACCTCCAGGGCCTGGGTTTTCTGGCCCAGCACGGGGCTCGTGGGTATCTTTACGATGAGACCTTCGTCTTCACCGCTATACGAAACAGCTCCATCACCCTGCCCCCTCGGGAGGATGGCATCTTCTCGGTCTTCTGCCTGGGGCCGGAAGCCCACGGCATCACCATCCGGGGGGCAAAATACTGCCTGGAAGGGGCTGACCTGGACGCCTTCTTCCCTCTTGGGGTGAGCAACCACTTCCAGGGGGAAGCCGTGGAGATCACCGTGGAGAACGGGTGTCTTCTCATCGGCTGGGAATTATAAGAAAAAACTGCTGGCTCAGTGAGCCAGCAGTTTTTGTTAGTTACATGAGCTTGGAGGTGAAGTACACAGCCAGGATGAACAGCCAGGCTGCCATCACCCAGATGGCATAGTAAGCCACAGCAGCACCCAGAGCCAGAGGTGCGATGAGCAGAACGGCAGTGATGGCTGCGGTGATATAGTAGGTCAGGTAGACTGCACCGGGCTGGAACAGAGCCACCTTCTTGCCACGGATCTCCATGACACCATCGGACTTCTTCAGCTTCAGGACCAGAGCCAGAACCGCTGCGATAATGACCAGGGCCAGGACCAGATACAGGTAGTAATGGGTGCCGCCGCCGGTGGAGCGGAAGACCCACAGGCCCAGGATCCCCAGACCGCCGGCAAAGGCGGAAACAAAGAACTCCTTCTGGTACAGGTAGAACACCAGCATCAGCACGCCCAGACCGGGGACGATGCCCAGGATCATGGGGGCTACTGCTGCACCATACAGACGCATACCAAAGGCACCCAGGCCCATCACCAGGAAGGCAGAGGCCAGAATGATCTGGATGATACCGTCTCTGTGCTCGTCACCCTTCTTTCTCTGCTGCAGGCCCCAGTACAGGAAACCGACAAAGAGGACCACACCGGCAATGGGTGCAATGCCCAGGATGGTGTGGAGGGTGGCCAGATGTTCCAGTTCTTCCACGCGGGCATGGATATAGTAACGATTGACAAGGAGCAGAACCACTTCGGTCAGAACGGTGCCAGCCAGCCAGAGGAGCATCCGGTTAAAGGCGCGATCCTCCATCTGTTCCTTCTGGCTGCGAACCTCAGAAGCCTTGGTTCTTGCCTTTTGGGTTTCATTCTTCTTCATAACGCTAAAAACACTCCCATACAGGAAAGCATATCCGCAAGGAATACACAAACAGAATCCAAGATATTATAACAGATTCTTTCGCCTTTCGCAAGGGAAACTATGTTTTTTCCCTTCCGAAATCTTCCAATCTTACTTTTTCTTGAAGCTGTCCTTCAGAGAAACGCTGCGGTTGAAGACCAGCTTGCCAGGTGCAGCGTCCCGGTTGTCCAGGCAGAAGTAGCCCTGACGCATGAACTGGAAGCCCTCAGCGGTCTTGCCCTTCTCAGGCATGGGAATCTCAGCCAGAGCCTTCTCCACCTTACAGCCGGTGAGGACATTCAGGCTCTCGGGGTTCAGGAAGTCCAGGAAGTTCTTGTCGGCACCGTCGGGAGCTGCATCGGAGAAGAGGTAGTCATACAGACGGACCTCGGCATCCACTGCGGTCTCGGCATCCACCCAGTGGATGGTTGCGCCCTTGACCTTGCGGCCGTCGGCGGGGTTGCCGCCCTTGGACTCGGGGTCGTACTCGCACAGGACCTCGATGACCTTGCCGTTCTCGTCCTTGACGCAGCCGGTGGGACGGATCAGGTAAGCGCCCTTCAGTCGGCACTCCAGGCCGCCAGGGGTCAGACGCTTGTACTTGGGAATGGGCTCCTCCATGAAGTCCTCTGCCTCGATGTACAGGTGACGGGAGAAGGTAACGGCACGCTCGCCAGCCTCGGGATCCAGGGGATTGTTCTCCACCATGATCTCCTCGCTCTGGCCCTCGGGATAGTTGGTGATGGTCAGCTTCACGGGATCCAGAACAGCCATGACACGCTGGGCAGACTCGTTCAGGTCATCACGCAGGCAGGACTCCAGGAAGGCCCAGTCCACGGTGGAGTCCACCTTGGATACACCGATACGCTCGCAGAAATTGCGGATGGACTTGGGGGTATAGCCACGGCGGCGCAGACCACACAGGGTGGG
>JAFZEB010000090.1 GCA_017560855.1 Ruminiclostridium sp. | reverse complement strand
TGTTCTCGTTGAGCCGTTCCTCCTGAAGCTGGGAGAAGAAGCCCACCTTGGCATCCTCATGGAAACGGATGGCGGGGTTCTCGTTCTGCCACAGCTGGCGCAGAAGGGTTGTCTTGCCGGTGCCGTTGGGGCCAACAATGGCCACCTTCTGGTGCTGGCTGACGGTGAAGTTTACGTGTTCCAGGAGCTTTTCAGAGAATGCCAGGCTGTAGTCGCTGACCTCCAGCAGAACCTTGGGTTCTTCCTCCTCATTCACCTCCACCACAGGCAGGGTGATTTCCGGCTGGCGGATCTCCACGAAGGGGGCCTTGATCTGCCGGGCCTGGAGCCGCTCCAGATAGCTGACCTTGCCCTTGAGGGTGCGGCCCTTCAGGGGATCCACGATCTTGGTGGCCTCGTCCCGCAGACGCTCCACCAGCTCGGTAACACGCTGGATCTCGCCCTGGTCCTTGGCGGCAGCCTCCTGGAGGTCGATCTTCTTCTGCAGCAGGGAGAGGTTGTACTCCCGGAAGTTGCCGTCGAACTCCTGAAGATCAGCGTTCTCCAGATGCCAGATCTTGTCGAAGCAGTGGGCCAGCAGGTAGCGGCTGTGGGTGATGACCAGCAGGGTGCCCTCGTAGGCGTTGATCAGGTCCCGCAGACCGTTCAGGTTCTCAAAGTCCAGGAAGACGTCGGGCTCGTCCATCACCAGCAGGCCGGGACGCAGGAGCATCTGGCGGATGACCTGGATGAGCTTGTACTCACCGCCGGAGAGCTTGGACAGCTCCAGGTCGGCCTTGTCGGTGAGTTCTGCCAGGTGGAGCTGACGGCGGATGTTGGTCTCGTAATTGTCGGCATCCATGGACTCGCTCTCGTCCAGGAGGGTCTGGTACTCCTCCAGCAGGGCGTCCAGGTCCTCGGTCTCCTCCATGCGGGCACAGACATCGTCGATGGATTCCTGCAGACGGAGGAAGTCCCCGCTCAGGTATTCAAACACGGTGACCTCCTGGCCCTTCTCCCGGCTGGCAAACTGGCTCACAAAGCCAATGCGGCCCACGCCCTCGGTCTCCAGAGTGCCGTTGAAGAGGTAGTCATCCGGGCGGCGGATAAGGTCAGCCAGGGTGGTCTTGCCGGTGCCGTTGCTGCCGATGAGGGCGCAGTGACGGCCGGCCTCCAGGGTAAAGTCAATGGTATGGTATAAGTCCTTGTCGTCGTAGCCAAAGGACAGGTTTTCAGCTTTGATCATAAAGATTCCTCATTTTCATTTTGTTCATGGGTATCATAGCGGGAAAAGGCCCGTATTGCAAGGGGTTTCGGCGAAAAAAGTCCCCCATTCCCTTTTGTCAAAAGAGGTGGTATACTGGGTAAAAACCACAAGGGAGGAACCCCCATGAAGGAAGAATGTCTCATCTGTCAGGCTCCCCTGGAGTACCTCACCCAGGACGAACCCATGACCTGCGCCATCTGCGGCAAGACCGAGCCCAGCAAGACCCGGTGTGTGAAGGGGCACTATGTCTGCTCCGACTGCCACACCCAAGGCCTGGACACCATCTTCGGCCTCTGCCTCCGGGCGACCTCCCGGGACCCCATCGCCATTCTGAAACAAATGATGGACCTCCCCTTCTGCCACATGCACGGCCCGGAGCATCACACCATGATCGGCGCCGCCCTTCTCACCGCCGCCAAGAACGCCGGGGCTGACCTGGACCTGGCCACCGCCCTGAAGGAGATGCACGCCCGGGGCAAGCAGGTCCCCGGCGGAGCCTGCGGTTTCTGGGGGGCCTGCGGGGCCGGGGTGAGCACGGGTATGTTCGTGTCCATCCTCACCGGCTCCACCCCCCTGGCCGGAGAACTCTGGGGCCTGTCCAACCGGATGACCGCCAAGTCCCTGGAAACCCTGGGCCTGGTGGGCGGCCCCCGGTGCTGTAAGCGGAACGGCTACTTGGCCATCCAGGCGGCCATCGACTTTGCAGAGGAGCATCTGGGCATCGTCATGGACCGGGTGCCCCCGGAATGTACCCACCAGAAGCAGAACAACCAGTGCATCAAGGAGCGGTGCCCCTTCTTTGGAGGTGAACCCAAATGAGCAAACCCAAGGTCGCCTTCGTCTGCGTCCACAACTCCTGCCGGAGCCAGATGGCCGAGGCGTTAGGCAAGGCCCTGGCGGGGGAGGTCTTTGAAAGCTACTCCGCCGGCACCGAGACCAAGCCCCAGATCAACCAGGATGCCGTCCGCCTGATGAAGGACCGTCACGGCATCGACATGGAGGCCACACAGCGCTCCAAGCTGCTGGCGGAGATCCCGCCGGTGGATGTGGTGGTCACCATGGGGTGCAACGTAGACTGCCCCTGGCTCCCCTGCCGCCACCGGGAGGACTGGGGCCTGGATGACCCCTCCGGCCACCCGGACCAGGTCTTTCTTGCCACCATGGATGCCATTGAAGAAAAAGTCCTGGACCTGAAACACCGCATCGAAACCAACGAGATTTTATAAAGGAGAGAACACCATGAGAAGAAGTTTTGGCCCTCAGCCCTACCTGTTCCCCATGCCCGTCCTGATCATCGGCACCTACAACGAGGATGGGGTCCCCAACGCCATGAACGCCGTCTGGGGCACCATTGCCGACATGGACCGGGTGGCCATCTTCCTGGCCGACCACAAGACCACCCAGAACATTTTTGCCCGGAAGGACTTCACCGTGAGCCTGGCCACCGCCGACCAGGTGGTCCCCGCCGACTACGTGGGTATCGTCTCCGCCAACGACGAGCCCGACAAGTTCGCCAAGACCGGCTGGACCGCAGAGAAGAGCGCCCTCGTGGATGCCCCCCTCTTCCAGGAGCTTCCCGTGGCCCTGGAGTGCCGCATGGTGAGCTATGACGAGGAATCCGAGCTGCTCATCGGCCAGATCGTGAATGTCTGCGCCGACGAGTCCGTCCTGCGGGAGGACGGCAGCGTGGACATGGCCAAGCTCCGCCCCATCGCCTACGACCCCATGAACCACGACTACCTGCTGGTCACCGAGAAGGTGGGCAACGCCTTCGAGGACGGGGTGGAGTTGAAGTAAGGGGGTGGGCCTATGGGCGAAATACTGGAAATCTGTGCTCTCATATACTATGCGACCTGGTTTCTCTGGCCCTTTGTTCTGGTGTTCGGCCTTGGGGCCCTGATCACCGGTTGGATCAAGGTGGGAAAACCCTCCGTCTTCTGGGTCTTTATGACCGGCCTTTCCCTCCTGCTCATCCTGGCTGGCATCACCGCACCACTTATGCTCCTTTGATAAGAAAAGCCGCTGAGGAAATCCTCAGCAGCCCAAAGGGTTCGACCCACGTTGCCCGGGCGGATATGTAATCCGCCCCTACGACAGTGCAAAGATCGGCACTCCCCCTGTAAGGGCCGATGCCCACATTGGCCCACGCTCTAAAGGATACGCACTATGAATGACAGAAAAGGACAGATCCGACACATCGGACCTGTCCTTTGTTTTTACCCTTGCTATTTTCCTTAATATCTGCTAAACTTTTCTTGAAAAACAAAATATGCGGCAGCATTCGAGGGGTAGGAGCCTCGAATGCCTGTCCAGGTGTTCCCGCACCTACACAACGGCCATCAGGCCGCACCGCATAGACGATATTATACCGTTTTTCCACTCCCAATGCAAGGGTTTTGCAGTGGGAGCTGTTGGTCTACGTGTATGGCATCGTCGAGTTTGTCGTAGGCAAATATGGGGTGAGTGTGCATATGAGGCGTTTTCGCCTCCTGTCATGTCGTGTAGGGTAATGATACCTGCACGGCATTTTGTTTTTCTCCGGCCCTTCCGGGGAGAGTCCCGGCGGCTCTCCCTGGGTCTGGGACGGGAGAAAACAAAGATAGGAGGAGAAGTATATATGAGAGATACAAAAAGAACGGCGCATATTCTCATCGTTGGAATCATAGTCGTCGCCGTTCTGCTGGCATTGGTCATGTATTTGAGTAGGGATCAAGAAATTGACTTTCTAAAGCCAGCTCCTGGGCCAACATTACAGGAACGTTTGGAAGAAGGCGAAAACTGGTTTAACCAAACAACAAGAAAACCTGCGTTCCTGTTTTACTGTGGCTATGATAATGAAGAATGGGAGGGCGACGGTGTTCGCTATGCTCACAACGGCCACGGGGAAGGTTTTATGCGTTGGAGAATAACCGATAATGGTTCTCTGCTTACCAGATCCAGTTGTAGTGCACGTTGCGATGAAGAGTTTCAGTTCCGATTTGAGGAGGGACCTACTGGACAAGCAGATGTCTTCCTTGTTTTAACTGATTGTAACGGAAATGAAACTTGGCTGATTGCAGAAAAGTATTTTTCCTAAACCGATTTTCAATAGGGGAGATTTTATGAAACGTAGTAGAGCATTACTTTCTGCCTGTGCGATTTCCTTATTTATGCTCTCAGGCTGCCAACCTGATCCCGTTACGGAAAGTCAAATCGAAGCTGACTTCCCTTTAACGCAGGCAACAATTTACATCAACAAGAACATTCAGCACAATTTACCTGTAACTGAATTTGAAATTTCCAGTCGTCAAGCAGAGGATAAAAGCGAACTGGTATACTGCACCTACGAAGCCACTGACGGCGAGTATGCTGCTTCGGGCGAATATGCGCTATCCTATGAGTACATAGAAGGCCAGTGGTGCTGTGTCAGCAGTTGGTCTTCTGTAGACCCCACGATTACCGTAATATCAGATAATCCGCCGGAAGAAATGATGGATGCAATATCGGAATGGGAGGAACACTTTTCCTCCAGCGAAACGCTTACACAGACAAAGGAGTTCGAAAAGGTCAGTGACACCCAGTATCAAGCAACCTATTCTGTTTCAGAAGAATACGAATATTGGAAATCTGGAACCAATTATGTAATTCAGGGAAGCCTGGAGCCTTGGTTTTCCGATAGCACGGATTGCTTCCGCTGGAGTGTGCAGGAAGGGGTTGCAGACTCCTATGAAATTTGGGACATTGTTGGCGAATATGAATACGACGGTTCCACCTGGTACACCTACCTGAACATTGATTCCTTTGACCCAGAAACACTGCAAGCCCATGTAGTTTCTGGTGAGTTCAGGTACTACGCTCAGTTTTCTGGGGATGAAGATTCCGTCTACACCTTATCCGACGAAATCTTGCAGTTCACATATAAAGAACCTCAAATTGGCGTTCCTAGGTACCTGTCTTACTCTGAGTACCCATTTACCACTGAGGTGTACGCAAATTCTTTCCAAGTCAGCGAAAGACCTATGAAAAAACTATCATAAAATAGCAGAAAGGTTGGTGTCTTTATGAAGAATAGACGTTTGACTTCCCTGGCACTCTGTTTTGTATTATTTACAATGTTTTTATCTGGGTGTGGAAAAAGCATCGAAAAACAGCTGGTTGATGGTGGCATCTGGTATGATCTCGACGGCAACCCTCAGGTTGTTTACTTTTCAGACGGAACCGGAAAGGACCACGGAACTTTATTTACCTGGAGCATCACCGAAGATAATCGGCTTTACATCAACGAAGACGGTTGGACCGAGACCTACAGCATTAGCTTTGAGAAGCCCGCTAAGAACAATTCTAAAGTTAAAGTCGCAGATATGTATCTGCGGTTAATTGATCCGTATGGAGATGAAATTCTCTTGAAGACAGGCGGCCTAGTGCAGATCCAGGACGCAGATTATGACTGGTCCCAGTGGGAGCAGTAATCCAAACCGAAACATAAACCCAACGATAACTGAAAGCGGAATTATTTCTTGGCACGATTATTACCGCCGCTATATAAAACAAGGAGTATACTTATGAAAAAACTAGTTTCTCTATTTTGCGGATTTCTACTTATCTTGATGAGCCTCTTAGCTGCTTGTGGTTCTTCTACGCCGTGTGTGGATTGCGGAGACACACCGAGCAAGGGATATCAAAACAATTCCTCCGGGGAAAAAGAGTACTATTGCTCCTACTGTGCATCTGATTGTGCGTTTTGTTCGAATCGGGCAACGAAGCATTATACTTCTGGCTTTGGAACCATTATCTTTGTGTGCGGAGAGTGCTACGCAGAGATCAAAGACTTAAACTCGTAAGAAATTGAGATTTTGAGCTGAGGGAGGGAAATATATCATGAAGCGAACGAAACGGATTCTCTCTGTGGCTGTTTGCTGTGTAGCAATCGTTAGCCTCTTGGCTTCCTGTGGAGAGAAGTCATGTGAACACGAGTTTTATCTCTCTGACTATGTGGCACCTACGGCAACAGAGAACGGACACAACGATTATGCTTGCCTGAACTGTGGCACTACTTATCAGGAGGCCATTCCCGCAACAGGTGAGGCACCACCTGGTGTAGTCGGGGATGACATAGAATCTACGGAACCCGAAGAAGATGTCTCCCGTGCGATTTCCTTGCTCTCCCTGCCTGTCTACAGCAGCAACGGCACGTCCGTTTCCTATGAGGCAGATATTGAGGATATCGATGGCTGGCGCCACAAGGACTGCTATCAAATTTGCTGCAGCCACTCCGAAACAAGCCCCAATTTCAGAAGATGGGAGTTGGCAGGAAACTACTCCGAGGTTTCCGGTACAATCTATATGCGCCAAGGGAATTCCTGTAGTTATTGGTTGGAATTCTATGACGGGGAGCAACTGATCTACACTACCCCCAGACTCAGCTCATCTACTACTTCCGTTGATTTTTCTTTTGATGTCACCGGTGTGGAATACCTGACGATGTATAGTTGGGTGGATGGCTCCAATGGGTGCTGGATCATTGCAGATCCTATCAACATTACCACATGACAGAGGGGGGAGAAGAGTTTGTTTCTCCCCCTTCTTCACATATTATCCCCCGTCACAGGATGTAAGGTCAGATATGGAATCCGCCCCTACATGGGGTGGTACGCATGTGCAATCCCTTCAGAGAGCGGGCCGATGTGGGCATCGGCCCCTACAACAACCTTACCCGCACTACAAGAAAAGCCGCTGAGGAAATCCTCAGCGGCTTTTGCCGTTCCAATATAAATATCAGATCTTCTTCCACTGTGCGCCGCCGGCCACGTCGACGATCTCAATGCCCTGGGCCTTCAGCTCGTCACGGATACGGTCAGCCTCGGCAAAGTTCTTTGCCTTCTTGGCCTCGTAACGCTGCATGACCAGTGCGTCGATGGCGGGGTCGCCCTCGCCCACGATGGTGTAGCCGCCCTCGGTCTTGGCAGTAGCTGCCTTGGCGTTCTCCTGGCGCTTGGCCTCTGCCTTCTCCAGCAGGTTCAGGCTCAGAACGTAGTCGTAGTCAGCCAGCAGAGCCAGCTTGGTGGCGTCGGTGGTCTTGGCCTTCAGCACGTCGTAGACGGCGGTCATGGCCTGGGCGGTGTTCAGGTCGTTCTCCAGAGCGGCCACGAACTTTGCCTTCAGCTCATCAAAGACTGCCTGATCCACGTCGTCGCCGGGCTTCAGGTTGGCGATACGGCCGATGAGCTTGTTGAAGGTGCCCACGGCGTTGTCCATGTTCTCCCAGGAGAAGACCAGACCCTTGCGGTAGTGGGACTGCAGGCAGAACATACGGTAGACCAGGGGATCATAGCCCTTCTCCTCCAGCAGGGAGACAGTCAGGAACTCGCCCTTGGACTTGGACATCTTGCCGCTGTTGGTGTTCAGGTGGTGGACATGGAACCACTGCTTGCACCACTCGTGGCCCACGAAGGACTCGGTCTGGGCGATCTCGTTGGTGTGGTGGGGGAAGGCATTGTCAATGCCGCCGCAGTGCAGGTCCAGGTACTCGCCGTTGTACTTCAGGGAGATACCGGAGCACTCAATGTGCCAGCCGGGGTAGCCAACGCCCCAGGGGGAATCCCACTTCAGGGCCTGGTCCTCGAACTTGGACTTGGTGAACCACAGAACGAAGTCGTTCTTGTTGCGCTTGTTGGTGTCCTCTTCCACGCCCTCACGGACGCCGACGGCCAGATCTTCCTCGTTGTGGTCGTTGAAGACATAGTAGCGGTTCAGCTTGGAGGTGTCGAAGTAGACGTTGCCGCCAGCGAAGTAAGCAAATCCCTTCTCGATGAGGCCTTCCACCATGTGGATGAAATCGTCGATCAGGCCGGTGGCGGGCTGGACCACGTCGGGGGTCTTGATGTTCAGCTTCTCGCAGTCGGAGAAGAAGGCGTCGGTGTAGAACTTGGCGATGTCCATGACGGTCTTGTTCTCACGCTTTGCGCCCTTGAGCATCTTGTCTTCGCCCTCGTCGGCGTCGCTGGTCAGGTGGCCAACGTCGGTGATGTTCATCACGCGGTTCACGTCATAACCAGTGTAGCGCAGGGACTTCTCCAGCACGTCCTCCATGATGTAGGAGCGCAGGTTGCCGATGTGTGCGAAGTGGTAGACGGTGGGGCCGCAGGTGTACATTTCAACATGGCCGGGGGTATGGGTCTGGAACTCTTCCTTTTTACGGGTTGCGGAATTATAAAGCTGCATCATAATTTATTTTCTCCTTTGTTTTTGGCATCACGGACAGCCTGTCGGTGGTCGTCCTGAGGGTTTTCTCTTAAATAGTGCTCGTCGATGAGCTTTTCCAGGAACTCCAGACGGGAGGACATGGCAGCCATCTTTTCCAGCAGGGGGTTTTCCACGTTGATCTGGTCCACATCGTCGGCGTAGTGGGGTTCCTGGCCGTGGACACGGACGATCTGAGCGGGAACGCCAACGGCGGTGCTGTCCGGGGGGACCTCACTGAGGACCACGGAACCGGCGGCGATACGGGCGTTGTCGCCCACTTTGAAGGGGCCTAAAATTCGGGCGCCGTTGCCCACGAGAACATTGTTTCCCAGGGTGGGGTGACGCTTGCCCTGGTCCTTACCGGTACCGCCCAGGGTGACGCCATGGTAGAGGAGGCAGTCATCGCCGATCTCAGAGGTCTCGCCGATGACGATGCCGCTGCCGTGGTCGATCACCAGACGGCGGCCGATCTTGGCGCCTGGGTGGATCTCGATGCCCGTCCAGAAGCGGCTCCACTGGGAGACGGCACGGGCGAAGAATCGCAGGTTTCTGGTCCACAGACCGTGGGCGATGCGGTGGTAAATGGTGGCGTGGACGCCGGGGTACAGGAGGAAGACCTCCAGCTTGCTCCGGGCCGCCGGGTCACGGGCCTGATAGGCCCCTAAGGTTTCTGATAAGATAGACAAAGTGATATACCTCTCATAAGCTAGGATCTTGGGGCCCAGGGTATAAAAAAACACCCCTTGCCCCACAATTGGGTCAAGAGGCGACAGGATATCGCGGTTCCACTCTTTTTTATCACTCAAAAGGGCCGATAACGGTGCCAAACCGGAGGGCATCTGCATCCCTCTCGCTCCCGGGCGCACTTTCCCATTCCTCCGCGTAGGGCAGCTTGCAGTCGGTGACCGCCCCTCTCTGGCCGTTTCTGGTATGGTACTCTTCCCGTTCAACACGATATGAAATTGTACAATACCAGTATATTATCACGCCCGAGGGCGGGTGTCAAGAGGTTGGGAGATCTAATAACCTCCCGTTTTTGTAGGGGCGATTCACGAATCGCCCGAAACTCGGCAGTTACCCGCAACGTGGGCCGGGCCGATATGGAATCGGCCCCTACACGCTGTCGCATCCCTCGTAGGGGCGGATTCTATATCCGCCCGCTTACCTCTTTGCCTTCTTCACCGCCGGAATGGTCCGCAGGCAGGCGAAATACCCCAGCAGCTGCAGGAGGATGAGGGCCACGTTCGCCCCCTGACCCGCCAGCAGGTAAGCGTAGGTGCCCGCCTGGAGGATCAGGATCAGCACCTGGAGGATGAGCTTTTTCTGCACGTCGGCCCAGGACTCACCCAGAGTCTTTCCCATGGGGATGAGGACCCCGCAGAGGACGGCCAGAATCAGGCTCATGGCGATGTGGGACACGGCGAAGACCGGCCCTACCTGGGACCCGGTGAGCATCCACATGGCGATGCCCATGATACTCAGGCCGGTGATCATCCAAGCCAGCCATTGGATTTTCTGCAATACGTTCATGGCGTTCCTCGTCTTTTACACATACTTTTGAAGTTCTGCCAGTCGGCGCAGGAACATCTCCCGCTCCTGTGCCATCCCGGCAAATTGGTTCAGATCCACTTCCCGGATCATCCTCAGCCCAATGGCTTTGACCCCTTCGATGGCAGCCTCCCGCTGGGTCAGCTTTCTTGCCCCGACGGTCAGGCAGTTGGCCCCATCCAGGGTATCGTAAGCCTGAAAACTCACGTTAAAGTCCATGACCGGATACAGCGAAATGGGCTGATTGGTTGCGTTTTCCACCAGCAGGCCCCAGTTTTCCGGGTGACGGTCGGTGTTCCCGGTCAAGTAATCCAGGATATTCATGCCGTGATAGGTGACAGGGTCCAGGCGGACGCACTCCCCAACCGGGTCCAGATCATGGTTGGCCGTGTAGATGTCATAGGCCCGATAGGACACCATGGAGTATTCCTTGGAGGTTATGATCCGGCTGGAGGTCACATTCTCCCCCTCGTAAGTGTCCCGCTCGTAGATCACCTGGGGAATATCAAAGCACTGGCAGATCTGGCTGGCCAGCAGTTCCCGGTCCACCACCTCTTTGCCGCCGTCTTTCAGGAGCCGAAAACCATCTTCCGTGCGAACCCAGGCTTTGGGAAAATAGCCCTTGGTGGCCAGGTCCTGGGCCAGCTCCCGGTTGGTCACGGTCAAAGACTTTCCTTTCAAGGGCAGGGGCACAATGGCCGCATTGAGAGGGTGGTCGTACAGATTCAGTTCTGCAAAGGTCACAGGCTCCTCTGCATGCCGCACCCAATGGATATCCGTCAGGGACACGCAGTGATAGGACAAAGAAATCTCTGCCCGGGCCCGGTCGGTGGTCTCCTGGGTGGCTCCGATGCAGT
>JAFZEB010000089.1 GCA_017560855.1 Ruminiclostridium sp. | reverse complement strand
GGGCAGAACTTGCCGGTGATGCCCGCGGTGCCGCAGGCAGGACAGGTCCAGCCCTCCGGGGCAGGGGGAGGCGTTTGGGGAGCCTGCTGTTGCTGCTGGGCCATCTGGAAGAGATTCTGGGCGTTGGTCCCAGCTCCTCCCGCCATGTTCATACCCATGAAGGCCATGGCGGCTCCGGCTCCTTCGTTGGCAGCGGCGGCCTGCATGGCGGCGGCCTGGGCCCCCACCAGGTGGGCACCGGCCCGGGCGGGGTCCATGAAGGCGGCGTTCCGCTGCAGCTCCTTGATCATCTTCTCGTCTTCCTCGGAGGCGGACACGTTGGACACGCCGAAGGAGACGATCTCCAGGCCGCGTCCCTTCCGCCATTTCTCGCTGAGGACCTCATTGAGAGCCTGGGCAATATCCTCGGTGTGCATGGGCAGGGCGGAGTACCGGATGCCCAGCTGGGAGATTCGTCCGAAGGCAGGCTGGAGGGCGGTGAGAAGTTCGGTCTTCAGCTGACCGTCAATGCTCTCCCGGGTGAAGGCCTCCGCCACGCTGCTGGTGACGTTCTTGTAGAACAGAATGGGATCGCAGATCCGGTAGGAGTACTCACCGAAGCAGCGGATGCTGATGTCGATGTCGATGCCGGCCCGCTGGTCCACCACCCGGAAGGGGATGGGACCGGGGGTGCCGTACTTGTTGCCGGTGAGTTCCCGGGTGTTGAAATAGTAGACCCGCTGGTCCTTGGGGGGCTCACCGCCGAAGGTGAAGCGCTTGGCGGCTGCGGCGAAGGAGGCCTTGATGCCCTCGCCCAGATTCCCGCAGAAGACGGTGGGTTCGGTGGAGGCGTCGTAGATGTACTCGCCGGGCTCCGAGCAGAACTCCACCATCTGTCCCTGGTCCACGATCATCATACACTGGCCGTCGGCCACCACGATGACCGAGCCGTTGGTGATGATGTTGTCAGTTCCCTTGGTGTTGGAGGATCGTCCGCCGGTGGCCTTCCGTCCTTTCATCATGAGGACGTTGGCGGGGATCTCCTCGCACATGAAAAATTCTTTCCACTGGTCCGCCAGCACGCCGGTGGCAGCACCCATTGCAGCTTGTATCAGTCCCATAGGATTCCCTTCCTTTCAGCAGACGGCCATTTATGGCCGTCTTTTTTCTTTGATTATCCCACAGTACCCTGGAAAGCACAGTAGCCCGCCCGTGGAAAAGAGGGCTACCCCGGGGGTAATCCTGCAAAAAAAGGGAGCCGACGGTTGTCGGCTCCCGAAAGGGTTCATAGAGAGGTTTCCTCCTCGGCTCTGGCGAACAGCTCAGCACGGCTGGACACGCCGAGTTTGGAAAAAATATTTGCGGTGTGTTTTTTGACGGTGTGCTCGGTGACATATAGCTCAGCGGCAATTTCCTTGCGCTTCTTGTCCTCCAGGATAGCCCGGAGAACGTCCAGCTCCCGGGCGGTGAGGTCAGCCACGGGGGGCCACCTGGTCAGGATGTCCTCGATCCGCTGGGGAGGGAAGCCCCGGAAACTGTGGACCTCCGGAAGAGAAGCGGTGGGGGCGGGGGTCTCGGTCATCAGGTCTTCATAGTCCTGCATCATGCTGTAGAGGACCAGAAGAAGGAGTTCGCTTACCAGATAGGACACGGCCAGCAGCTCAAACTCCCAGTAGATGAGCTGCTCCACCGCCCAGATGGTCATGTTCAGAAAGACCACGATGAGCAAAAGGACGGCGTGCTTGCAGGAGACGGTCTTCTTTTTCCGATAGGATAGGAGGATGACCCCGGCCATCAGCCCCAGATAAGACACAAGGTAGACCAGGTAGAGGGGATGAAGGGGACCATAGACCTTTTCCAAAAGGGCCATGCCGCCCACGAAGACCAAGGAAACTTCCAGGTAGTAGCAGGTGAGGAAGCCCGGGCTGGCGGCCACCAGGAACATGGCAATGCTGATACTCAGCAGCAGGGGCAGAAGCCACTTGGGACGGACCAGACGACAGGCCTCCCAAATGACCATCAGCATACATAGAGGAAGGAATACCGAACCCAGATAGGCCAGACGGTTGGCCAGCAGGGCCTCCTCCAGGGTGCGGGAGATGGACAGGGAGAAATAGCCCAGGTTCACGATGAAAACCGACAGGTAGACCAGAAGCATCCAGAGGTTCTTCTGCCGGATGAGGGCGCAGTAGCCGATGAAGAGCAGCAGGGCCAGAGCGGCCACGATGCCGTAAAGGAAGGACAGGTTGGGCGCAGGGGCGGTTCCGGCTCTGGCAGCGGAGGCGGGCAGAGCCAGGTTCCAGAGGAGCAGGAAACAGCCGCATAGGGAGAGCGGCAGTTTGTGCAGTTGTCGCATGGCAGAGACGTCCCTCCTTTTACGATAATTTCAATAGTATAGCACAATTTCCTGCTGTGTGCCAGAGTGAGTTTGCTTTTTTCAGGGTCCTGCAATCTTAATGAAAATTTAAGAGATTTCCCATGGTTTTTTCATAGTTGTCAGGTATAATGAAACCAGTAAAAGAAATTGTTCCCATGGAAACCGTTTCGCAAAGGAGGAACTGTTATGAAAAAACGAAATCGTGTGATGACCTGCCTCATCGCAGGTGTGCTGGTCCTGGCGGTTTCCGCCACCGCCGCCTTCGGCAGCGTCAACGGATATTCCCGCTATAAGGAGGCCGTGAAGGCCCTGGCCCTGGAGGAGGAGAACTTCTCTGCTGTGGGCACCATGGAGATGACCATGGACGGGGAGACCGTCTGGACCATGGGGGCCGAGATGGCCCTGGATGGGGCGGAAAACAGCTCCCGCATCTATATGAACCAGGGGGACTATGAAGAGCTGGAAGTGGATGCCACCGTGGACGGCCAGAACATCTGGTTCTACGGAGATGAGGACACCTACCACACCATGCCCGCCGATCCCGACGAAGGTCCCTACAACCT
>JAFZEB010000088.1 GCA_017560855.1 Ruminiclostridium sp. | reverse complement strand
GACGATACCCTTCTGGAGCTGAAGGACGTGCTCACCCAGGCAGGATTCCAACCTGTGGCTGCCCTGGAGGCGGTAGCACAGCACTCCCTGATGCCCCAGTTCGGCAAGGGCCGTCCCGACAGCCGGGACCACCGGGAGCTGATCTCCTTTGCCCAGCAGATCAAGGAAAAGATGGCAGCGGAGTGCTCGGATGATCTGATGGTTCCGGGCAATTTCCCCTACCGGGAATACAGCGGCGTCCCCATGAAGCCCAAAGCCGACCACGTCTGCATCCAGTGCGGCCACTGTTCCCGCCACTGTCCTGTAGGCGCCATCCCCCTGGATGCGCCCAACCAGACCAACACCCAGGTCTGCATCACCTGCATGGCCTGCGCCGCTTTCTGCCCCCAAAGGGCTCGGAAAGTCAGTCCCCTGGTCCTCTTCCCGGCCAGCCTTGCCCTGCGCAAGGCCTGCAAAGGCCGCAAACCCAACAAACTCTACTTATAAGTTCACATACATGCAAAAAGACCTGAGAGGAAAGGAACCTCTCAGGTCTGTCTTTTTATCTTGCCCGCAGCTGCCAAAAGGCCACGGCGCTGGCGGCTGCCACATTCAGGGAATCCACCCCGTGGGCCATGGGGATGAGAACGGTGTAGTCGCAGGCATCGATGGTTTCGGCCCCCAGACCGTCTCCCTCGGTGCCCAGGATGATGGCCAGTTTTTCCTCCGCCATAAGCTTGGGATCCTCCACGGAAACCGAGTCCTCCTTCAGGGCCATAGCCGCCGTCTTGAAGCCCAGGTCCCGAAGTCGGGCCATGCCCTCCCCGGGCCACTGGCTGGCTTCCTCCCCCAGGCGTGCCCAGGGGATCTGGAAGACCGTGCCCATGCTCACACGGACGGCACGACGGTTCAGAGGATCACAGCAGGTGGGGCTGAGAAGCACGGCATCCATCCCCAGCGCAGCGGCAGAGCGGAAGATGGCACCCACGTTGGTGGTGTCCACGATGCCCTCCAGAACAGCCACCCGGCGGGCCTTGGCGCAGATCTCTTCCACGGTGGGCTGCTTGGGGCGGCTCATGGCACACAGGATGCCCCGGGTCAGCTGATAGCCGGTGAGACCGGCCAGGACCTCCCGGTCAGCGGTGTACACAGGGATGTCCCCACACCGTTCGATGATCTCCCTTGCCTGGCCTTCGATGTGCTTGCGCTCCATGAGAAGGGCCTTGGGCTGACAGCCGGCATCCAGGGCCACACTGATGACCTTGGGGCTTTCGGCGATAAAAATCCCCTTTTCGGATTCCTTCCGGTTGCGGAGCTGAGCCTCGGTGAGCCGGGCAAAGACGTCCAACTCCGGGGCGTTGAATTCGGTGACTTCGATGATGTTGGCCATATCTTCTTCCTCTATCTCAAAACACAACTTATTAACGAAAAAGCCGAGGACTTTCGTCCTCGACATTTAGTTTGTCGAAAAAGGCTCGCCTTTTCCGACAGTAGAGTATACGGCCTGTTGCATCGCACGCCTTGTATCAAGGCGCACGTTTACAGGCCGAGAAGTGTTTTCCGCCACGCACATGTCGCGACGGAAAACAGATTTAACCCTTTTTCGTCGCTGCTGCGACGAAACTCTGCGAGGCTTCATAAAGTTGAAAAGCCGAGGACTTTCGTCCTCGGCTTTGGCAGCGGGTGAAGGATTCGAACCCTCACAAACAGAGTCAGAGTCTGCTGTGCTACCTTTACACAAACCCGCTATTTCTTTCGTGCGGCGCGTCTCTCGCAACCGACAAAAATGATTATACCACCCTTTCTCCAAAAGTCAAGCATTATTTTACACTTTTTGAAAAAATATTTTTGAGTCTGGAGGAGGAGCGTTTCTCCCCCTCCAGACCCGTATTTTACTGGCTGTTCCCCTCGCAGAATCGCTGGAAGATGGCGGCCACCTGGGCACGGACCGCAGGTCCACGGGGATCTAAAATCCCCTCACCCTTGCCGGTGATGAGTCCAGCGCCGTTGGCCCAAGACAGGGCCTCCCGGGCATAGCTGCTGACCTTCCCCTGGTCACTGAACTGGTTCAAGTTCCCTCGCTGGGTCACCTCCATATCCTGAGCGGATGCGTAGCGATACAGGATGGCCGCCATCTGCTCCCGGGTGATGGGATCGTTGGGGCCGAAGCTTGTAGCCGACTTGCCGTTGACGATGCCGTTCCAGGCCGCCCAGGCGATGGGAGCGGCGTAATACTGATTCGGGTCCACATCCTGGAAGGGGGACCAGGCGGCAGTCTCAGGGCTTCCCGCCAGACGATAGAGGATGGTCACGATCATTCCTCGGGTGGTGGTGCCGTTGGGTGTAAACCTGGTCTCCGATGTGCCGTTCATCAGGCCATTTTGATATACATAGGCCACACTCTCATAGAACCAGTCTTTTTCGGTCACATCGGCAAAGGGAAGTACTGTCGGCAGCTCCGGGGCAAAGGTCGCCGTGACCAGGACGCCGCCGTCCGGCATGGTGAAGGTGGCCTTATCCTTTCCCACTTCCGTGGTCTGGATGATCATGCTGCCGGATTCCACCTTTAAGGTGTCCAGCACAAAGCCCTCCTCTGGCCGAACGGTCAGGGTAACTTTCGCCCCCTCCGGGGCCTGGGTCATATCAGCGGTGACCGTTCCCCCTTCTGCCGTGGCAATGGTGATGGGATAGGCAGCGCCAATGATCAGCTTGCCGGGCACATAGGTAATGTGGGGATCATAATTCCCTCCGGCTGGGACAGTAGCACCCGAAGCCAGGATGGCAACCTCCCCTGCCCGGGACATATCAGGGGTGGTCCCGTAGGACAGGGTGGGCCCCGTGGTCAGCTTGTCATTCCCCACCAGACCGGACACGATATAGTCCGACCCAGTCAGCGCCGGGACCTGATCCCCCACCAGCGCAGTCTTGTTCTCCACGGTAATGGTAACGGAGGCCTTCCGAATGGTGATCTTTACCCCATTGGCCGTCACAGGGTGATAGGTGTCATTGCCCGCCATGGTGGCTGTGACCCAAATATCCCCCGCCTTTACCGGGGTGACCAGGCCGCTGGGACTGATGGAAGCCTCACCGCTGGAGGTAAAGTCCGCCAGGGCCCAGGTCACTGTTCCGTTGGTGCTTCCCCCGGAACAGGAGAGCTGAAGGGTCTGCCCATAGGTGATATCCTTTGCCCCGGTGATGACCAGAGGATCCTGAGGCTGTTTCTGGGTGACGGGAGGAGGCGTGGGGACAGGAGACGGCACCACAGGCACTTTCTCCTGTTCGGATTCGATAACGGTGACCGTTATCACGCCTTGGACCCCCGTGTATTCGTCCATATCGTCTTCCGTGTTATTCACGTTGTAGCCGTCAATACTGGCCCAAATTTTAATGGTACCAGTTTGTGCTCCGGCGGTCAGAACGGTACCGGAAATCGATGCCCCCAATTTCTCTCCCTGGATCTCAAAATAATGATTTCCCTTGCCGCCATTCTGAACAAGATCTTTCAGCTCCAACGACTTTCCCTGTTCAACTTCTCCGTCAGTCAAGGCTGTCTGCAAGGGCAGGATCTCGCCCTCCATGGTCAGAGAATCAAAATTCAGCTGATAATTCCCATCGACAGACAATCCCTCGACCGCAACCCCTTGTTTACCAACAAATTTATTTACTGTGTACTCTGCCGAGGTATAGTTCAGTGTCACGGTTTCCCCAAACACGGTAGTTCGAATGGTCGGGGCTGCCTTTGTCCCCCCGCCATAAGTTTTCACACAGGGTGTCTGTCCCTCAAAGTCCTTCTCTGTCAGCGTATAGGGCTCAATGACAAAGGTGGTGCTCACCGTTCCGCTGTAGGCTCCGGTTCCTGCTGCGGTCACCGTCCCCTGCCCTGCGTTTTTGTTGTTGGAATAGGACAGAATATAGTCTGTGCCTTCATGCAGTGTGGTTCCATCCAGGGTCACTGTAACCGGCGGTTGCTGCGCCTGGCCATTGTAGACCAGATTTCCACCCGAAACGGTCACCGATGCCCCGGACAGATCCACAGCCAGCGCCGCAGGCAGAGGACACAGGGCCAGGAGCAGGGACAGGGCCATGGCCACACTCAATATGCGTTTCTTCATAGAATATCCCTCCCTTTTTTATTTCAAAAAGCATAACAGCAGAGAGCGGTCAAAGGCCACTCTCTGCTGATACGATTATTCTATTTTCACCAGTAGATTTTCCAGTTCCTGCTGGACCTGGACGATCTCCTCCTGCCGTTGACTGTCCTGCTGGGACAGTTTTTCCTGGACGGCCTGAATCTCAGATTTTACCTGCCGCACTCGTACCTGAGCACGGTTGATCTCATCTTGGACCGCCCAGTCGGTAAAAATGTTGTCAAAGAAGAAATCTGCAAACTGGGTAAAGTTATCCAGGGTAAAGTTCAGTTCTGCCTGGATGGACACGTCCACCAGTTCGGTTTTGAACTTCCGCAGGGCAAACTGCAGTCCTTCCACCTTGCCCTGGGCCTCGTCGATGGCCTCGTGCTTAAACATGGTGGAGAGAAAACCGCCTCCAAACATATCCATGGTACCCCAGTCCTCCGCTGTACTCAGGCTTTCCAGAATATTGTCGGCGGCCGTTAAGGCTTCCTGCCCTGCTGCCAACGCTTCCCGGATCTCCCGCCGCTGGCCTTCACACCAGGCCACTCGCTCTTCCAGATCCAGAACGGCTTTTCCGGTGGGACCGCCCATGGCTTTTACTGCCTGGGCCCACTGGGTCAAAAGAGCCTCCCGCCGGGCAGGAATGGTCTCCAGATCGGCCAGTTCTTCCTTTCGGCGGCGCAGGTCGTCCTCCACCGCATTTCGTTCCAGGACAGCCATGTCGTATTTTACCCGGGCGGCCCGAGCCTCCTGGCGTTCCTTGTCCAGCCGCTCCTCCTTGTTGCCCCGGAGACCGGCAAAGAAGGCAGAGAGACTCCGGCCTTCCAACTTGTCTACGTCGGCCTGCTCCTGGTTCATCTGGGCCTCATAGAGAAAGACCTTTTTCTTCAGGTCCTCATATTGCTGTTCCAGGTCGGCCACCAGGTTTTCCAGATGGCTCTTTTGATAGTACTTCTGCTGAAGGTCCTTCAACTGCTCTCTATAGTTGGTCATAGCCGCTCCTTTCTCAGCCGATGAGCTCCAGCAGCCGCTGGGTGGTGGGCTGGATCCCCTCATCCACCAGGCGGCGCAAGGTCCGGACATTCTCCTGCTCTGCCAACGTCAAACGCCCCAAGGCCGCAGGCCCCCGCTGGCGGAGGTAGTCGATGGTCACCTGCATATGGCGCAGACCGGTGAGGTACTGGTTAGGTGTAGCGGTTGGTAGGATTAGGTAGGCATAGGGAGCCACCCGTTTCCGCCCCTGGGTGAACAGTCGGGGCATCTTCTTGATGCCCTCCTCGGCCAGGATCATAAAGTCCAGGGCCAGCTCCATCCGCATGTGGTTGCATCCCTCTTTCATCCAGGCCCAGATGGGGGGATGGACGATGTCGTCCAGGACGTAATGGAGGTATCCCCCTGCCGCAAAGCTGCACATACTCTCTCCGCCGTACAGCATGGCATTCACCAGACCGGGCAGGGCCACTTCCCACCGTTTATGGAAGCCCCGAGCTTCCTTTTGGGTGCGGGGATCGAAGATCAAGGGGTCCGGTCCCTGGAGGCCCAGATAAAAGGCGTCCATATCCCGGGCCAGCTTCTGGCTGATCCGTTCCGGCAGGGCAGCCAGCACCCCAATGCCAAAATAGATGTGAGTATTCCCGTCTGCCATGCCATTCCCTCCCAATCCTTACAAAGCAATATCTATTGTCATGATACCGTATTTTTGTGCATAGTGCAAGAACAATCGACTATTTGGGAGGGATTTCCGTAAAAAAGGACGAGACCCGCAGGTCTCGTCCTTCTACCTATTAAATAATGAAGCCGCCGTTGGGGGCCAGCACCTGTCCAGTAAAGAAGCTGCCGCCCTGGCTGGCCAGGAACCAGATGGCTTCTGCCACATCGGCAGGGGTGCCCATCCGCTCCAGAGGGGTCTCCTCCGCCAGGGCATCCTTGGTCTCCTGATCCAGAAGACCGTTCATCTCGGTCTCGATGACACCGGGGGCCACACAGTTGACGGTGATGCCCGAAGGGCCCACTTCCTTGGCCAGGGCCCTGGTGAGGCCGATGACCCCTGCCTTAGCGGCGGAATAAGCAACCTCACAGGAGGCCCCCACCTGGCCCCACATGGAGGACAGGGTGATGATCCGGCCGGCCTTTCGGCGGATCATGTCCGGCAGGGCGGCCTGACAGCAGTGGAACACGCCATCCAGGTTGATGCCCAGCATCTGCCGCCACTGGTCCAGGGTCACATCGGTGAACAACTCCTGACGGGCGATACCGGCGTTGCACACCAGCACATCCATGTGACCAAAGTCTTTGAGAAATTCCTCCATCATCCGGTCCACCTGGGTTCGGTCAGAGACGTCGGCCTGATAAGCCTTGGCATTCATACCCATGGCCTCCAGTTCCCGAACCAGCTCTTCGGCCTGGACCTGAGACTTGCAATAGTTCACGCCCACCGCATAGCCTTCCTTGGCAAATCGTCGGGCGGTCTCCGCCCCGATGCCACGGGAAGCCCCGGTGATGAG
>JAFZEB010000087.1 GCA_017560855.1 Ruminiclostridium sp. | reverse complement strand
GCCTGGGCTTGGGGCTGCGGTTGGGTCTGGGGGACAGGCTGCTGGACCTGAGGCTGCTGGGGCTGAGGTTCCGTTCCTTGCTGGTCCTGGGACTGCTGGACAGCCGGAGTTTCTTCCGCAGCAGCCACGTTTTCCTGCCGGGTCTGCTCTGCCAGGTCCTTCTCCAGCTTGAAGATACGCATGGTCATGACCCCCATGACAATGCCGATCAGCAGGGCCACAGCAATAACGGCCCCGATGATGGTTCCTTTTTTCATTTCTCTTTCTCCTTTTTACAACACAGGCCTGCCGTGAACACGGCAGGCCTGGAAAGGGTCTGAACTTAAATTACACGGAATCCTTGGAGCCCAGGACGTTGATGATCTTGTCCTTGACCAGATCCTTGACGTACTGACGGCCCACCTTCAGGTAGCTTCTGGGGTCAAAGTTGGCAGGATCCTTGATGAGCTGCTCACGGACACCGGCGGTCATGGCCAGACGCAGGTCGGAGTCGATGTTGATCTTGCAGACAGCCATGGAAGCGGCCTGGCGCAGCTGGTCTTCGGGCACACCGATGGCGTCCTTCAGCTGGCCGCCGTTGGCGTTGATGGTCTCCACATACTGGGGGGTGACGGAGGAGGCACCGTGGAGAACGATGGGGAAGCCGGGCAGACGCTTGGAGATCTCCTCCAGGATGTCAAAACGCAGCTGAGGCTCGGTGCCGGGCTTGAACTTGAATGCGCCGTGGCTGGTGCCGATGGCGATGGCCAGGCTGTCCACGCCGGTGGCACGGACGAACTCTTCCACCTGGTTGGGGTCGGTGTAGGAGGACTCCTCGGCGGAGACGTTCACATCGTCCTCGATGCCGGCCAGACGGCCCAGCTCACCCTCAACCACAACACCGCGGGCGTGGGCATAGTCAACGACCTTCTTGGTCAGAGCGATGTTCTCCTCAAAGGAGTGCTTGGAGCCGTCGATCATGACGGAGGTGAAGCCGCCGTCGATGCAGGCCTTGCAGATCTCAAAGTCCTCACCGTGGTCCAGGTGCAGGGCGATGGGCAGGTCGGTGTCGGCAATGGCAGCCTCCACCAGCTTCATCAGGTACTCGTGCTTGGCGTACTTGCGGGCACCGGCAGAGACCTGCAGGATGACGGGGGAGTTGGTCTCACGGGCTGCCTCGGTGATGCCCTGGACGATCTCCATATTGTTGACGTTGAAAGCGCCGATGGCGTAACCGCCCTCGTAGGCCTTCTTGAACATTTCAGTGGTAGTAACTAACGGCATGATGACCGCTCCTTTCAAAAAATCCAGATAAATCATTTTACCAACAATCATTCATAATTGCAAGTCTCGCCCGGGTATGTTATTATATTTATATCTGAGCAAACGTTCATTCCCAATGACATCATATACATACTTAGGAGGTATCCCCTATGGAAAATCTGAAGGGCGCATGCATCATCGGCCAGTCCGGCGGCCCCACCTGCGTCATCAACGCCAGCGCACAGGGCGTCATCCAGACCGCTCTGGCCAACGAGAACATCACCCGTGTTCTGGGCGCTGCCCACGGCATCAAGGGCGTGCTGGCTGACCAGCTCTACGACATGAGCCAGGAAGACCCCGCTGAGCTGGACCTGCTCCAGTTTACCCCCTCCTCCGCTCTGGGCTCCTGCCGCTACAAGCTGGCTGACCCCGACGTGGACGACACCGATTACCAGCGCATCCTGGAGATCTTCAAGAAGTATGACGTCCGCTACTTCTTCTACAACGGCGGCAACGACTCCATGGACACCTGCAACAAGATCAGCAAGTATATGCAGAAGGTTGGCTACCCCTGCAACATCATGGGCGTGCCCAAGACCATCGACAACGACCTGAGCGGCACCGACCACTGCCCCGGCTTCGCCAGCGCAGCCAAGTACATCGCCACCTCCTGCATGGAGCTGTACCAGGACGCCCGTGTCTATGACACCGGCACCGTGGTCATCGTGGAGATCATGGGCCGTCACGCAGGCTGGCTGGCCGGCGCTGCAGGCCTGGCCTCCTGGGCTGGTTCCGGTCCCGACCTGGTCTACCTGCCCGAGGTGGACTTCGACATGGACAAGTTCCTGGCTGATGTGAAGCGCATCTACGAGGCCAATGGCAACTGCCTGGTGGCCGTCTCCGAGGGTATCCACTACGCAGACGGCACCTTCGTCTCCGAGGCCAAGACCTCTGCCACCGACGGCTTCGGCCACGCTCAGCTGGGCGGTCTGGCCGCTATGCTGGCCGACGTGGTCAAGGCAAAGATGGGTGTGAAGGTCCGCGGCATCGAGCTGTCTCTGCTTCAGCGCTGCGGCTCCCACCTGGCTTCCAAGACCGACGTGGAGGAGGCTTACCTGGTGGGCAAGACCGCCGTGGAGGCCGCTGTCTCCGGCATGACCGACCACATGGTGGGTCTGGACTGCGTCCGCGACGAGAACGGCTACCACTGCCAGGCCAAGCTGGTCCCCCTGAGCGAGGCTGCCAACACCGAGCGCAAGGTCCCCCGTGCGTGGATCAACGCTGAGGGCAACAACGTGGAGCAGGGCTTCATCGACTATGCTCTGCCTCTGGTCCAGGGTGAGACCGCTCGTCCCCTGGAGAACGGCCTGCCCCGTTTCGCCAAGCTGAAGAAGGTTCTGACCACTTCCATGGACTGATCCTCAGTCCATATGATGTTGGGCCTCCGGCCCAATGAAGTACGCCTGCGGCGTATGATGTTCGGCCCCTTTGGCCGAATGAAGCTGCCCCTTTGGGGCAATTGTGGTGTCCCTGCGGGACAAATGAAACTCATTGGGGCCCGTTGCAAAATATATTTGCAACGGGCCCTTTTCTCCTATTCTTCCTTTGAACACAACAGTTTTTCAACATTCTGTTGTTCCCTTTCCCTCCCTTTCAAGCTAGGATAAAGGCACACAATCAAAGGAGGCTCTTATTATGAACACCGACAAGCTCTATGCAGAGTCCATCGCAAAGGACTATGCCCCCAAAGACAATTCCAAAATCATCGCCCTGAAAAAGCTGGATGCCCGGGCAAAACTCCCGGCCACCGTGTTCACCTACACCTTCGGTATTGCTTCCGCTCTGGTGGCCGGGATGGGCATGTGCTTATCCATGCAGGTGATCGGAGGCACGATCCTCCTCACGGTTCTGGGCATCGTCCTCGGTATCCTTGGTTTTATCGGGTGCGGTGTGAATTATCCCCTGTACCGAAAAAAACTGGAAAAGGGAAAGGCCAAGTATGCCTACGAAATCGTGGAACTGGCACGCCAAATCAGCGACCAGTGATTCCCTCAGCAAGGAGGTGTCCTTTTGAACAAGTCCGAAAGCAAATATTTTAATACTGCGCTCCGGTTCGACCAGGCCCTCCTCTCCCTTCTGGATGAAAAGCCGTTTGCGTACATTACCGTAAAGGAACTCTGCCAAAAGGCCGGGGTCAACCGCTCCACCTTCTACCTTCACTACGAAAACACCGCAGACTTGCTGCAGGAAACTACCCGGTATGTGCTGGATCAATTTCTTTCCTATTTCCCCAACAAACAGGAACTTTCTGCCGACAATGTATGGACGGCCCCTTTGGAAGAGCTGAACTATACCACGGACACCTATCTGCTCCCCTATCTGTCCTACATCAACGAGAATCAAAAAATCTTTACTGCCGTCCTTTCTCATCCTTCCATCTTTCACTTCCAAGACCTGTTCCAACAGCTGTTTGACCACATCTTTGATCCCATTCTGGACCGTTTCCGGTATCCGGAAGATGAGCGAAAATATGTTATGATGTTCTATCTGAACGGCCTGACCGCCATTGTCACCCAATGGCTGGAAGAGGGCTGCCAGAAAAGCACGGAAGAGGTCTCTTTGATTATACGCCACTGTATCTTTGGCTGGGAAGTCTGAGTTCCCTTCTGCTGCCGCAAGTTTGCGGCAGCTTTTTCACATACTAGGAGAAACTCTGTAAAGGAGGTCACGCCTATGGCCAATCATCTGCAGGGGCAGACCAGCCCTTATCTCCGTCAGCATGCACACAACCCCGTGGACTGGTACCCCTGGTGTCAGGAGGCCTTTGAGAAGGCCCAAAAGGAAGACAAACCCATCTTTCTCAGCATCGGCTACAGCACCTGTCACTGGTGCCATGTGATGGAGCGGGAGAGCTTTGAGGACCAGGAGGTGGCCGAGCTCCTCAACCGGGACTTTGTGTCCATCAAGGTGGACCGGGAGGAACGACCAGACATCGACAGCCTCTACATGGCGGTCTGTCAGGCCTTCACGGGAAACGGCGGCTGGCCCACCACCCTCTTCCTCACCCCCGACCAGCGGCCCTTCCACGCCGGGACCTATTTCCCCAAAAACAGCCGGGGCGGTCTGCCGGGGATGCTTCAGCTCCTCCCTGCCGTTCGCCACGCCTGGGACCATGACCGGGATAAGCTTCTGGCCCAGAGCCGGGAGGTCCTGGACCTGATCCAGGAGGAGAAGGCCCAAACCGAGACGCCCTCTCACCGGGACATCCGCCGGAAAGCCCTGGACCAGTGGCGGGCCTCCTTCGACCCTGTCTGGGGCGGCTTCGGCTCAGCCCCCAAGTTCCCCATGGGCCACAGCCTGCTGGCCCTGCTGACCATCGGCGAGAAAACCAACAGCAAACCCGCCACTGCCATGGCTCTGAAGACCCTGGAGCAGCTCTATCGGGGCGGCATCTTTGACCACATCGGGGGCGGATTCTCCCGGTACTCCACCGACCGTCAGTTTCTCATCCCCCACTTTGAAAAGATGCTCTATGACAACGCCCTGCTCATCCTGGCCTACTGCAAGGCCTGGTCGGTGACCAAGCGGGAACTGTTCCGGGAGGTGGCCCGCCGGACGGCTGACTATGCCATCCGGGAGATGACCCTTTCCTCCGGGGTCTTCGTCAGCGCCCAGGATGCCGACAGCGGCGGAGAGGAGGGCAGCTTTTACGCCATCCACCCGGAGGAGATCATTGCCGTCCTGGGCCGGGAGAAGGGTACAAAGTTCAACCAGCGGTATCATATCACCGATCAGGGGAATTTTATGGGGGGCAGCATCCCCAACCTTCTTCAGGCGGAGGACTCTGCCGACGACTGCAGGGACTGTCTGGTCCCTCTCCGGGCCTGGCGGCGGACCCGCATCCCCCTCCACCGGGACGACAAGGTCATCACCGGCTGGAATGGTCTCATGATGGCCGCCCTGGCCTGGCTGTACCGGGTCACCGGCCGAACCGACTATCTGGACACCGCCCGCAAAGCCTGGAACGCACTGGAGAAAACCAACCGGCAGAATGGTCGGCTGCTGTCCTCCACCCTGGATGGCGCACCCGGCCCCAAGGCCTTTCTGGAGGACTATGCCTTTCTCTCCCTGGGTCTGCTGACCCTGTATGAGGTCACCGGGGAGCGCCCCCTTTTGGAACAGGCAGAGGAACTCTGCCGCCGGGTCTTGGATGATTTCCCCGACCAGAGCCGGGGCGGTTTCTTCCTGACCAGCCGGGATGGGGAACCCCTCATCCTCCGGCCCAAGGAAGCGGCAGACGGCGCCCTCCCCAGCGGAAACACCGTCATGGCATGGGTGCTGGTCCGTCTGGCCCACCTGACCGGAAAGGAGGATTGGGCCCAGGCGGCAGAGACCCAACTGGACTTTTTGTCCCGGCAGGCCGCCCGCTATCCCACCGCCTACCCGGTCTATCTTCTGGCAGCCCTGGAATGGGAACAGCCCCCGGAGGAGGTCACCGTGGCCGCCCCCAACAGGGAAGGCCTGCCGCCCCAGCCCTGGCCCTTTCCTCTGGATGCGGTGGTGAACCTGCTGGACAAGCCCACCGAGGATCATCCTCTGGTGAACGGTCAGACCACCTACTACGTCTGCCGGGACCACACCTGCCAGCCACCGAAAAATTTATATTCCTAACGTAAAAAAGACCGCCTAACGGCGGTCTTTTTCATTAGCCTCTGGGAATCAGAAGCATCTGGCCCGGCCAGACCTCCCCGGAGGTAAGGCCGGTGGCCTCCATGATCTCTCCCTCGGTGGAAAGGCAGGCCTTGGCTACGTCCCACAGGGTCTCCCCCGTCCGAACGGCCCGGATGATCACCGAAGGCATCTCCCCCGTCTTCTCCCGCTTCTCTCCCAGAGTCACCCGAGAGATGACGGGAATGGTCCCGTTCTCCATGGCCATCCAGGACACTGAAAGCAGACCGCTGACCTCCACCCCACCGGGCGTCTGGGCGGCGGCGGGGTCCCGAAGGAGTTCCCAGCGGCAGGAGACTTCCTTTTCCCCAAGACCGGAGAGACGATGCTCTGCCCGGGTCATGCCGTCCAGGCAGAGGGGCCCCTCCTCACCCCGCACCAAAACCGACCAGCGGACCTCCTGGGTCATCACCCAGTCCTCTCCCTCCCGGCGCTGGTCACAGCGGCTCAGGCTGGCCTGGACGTCCAGGATCTCTACCACAGTCTCGGCTGTCTCCAGCACCTGCCGCAGGGAGACCTGGTCCTCACTGGCCCCGGCCATGGACCGCAGGGGGACCTCTTCCCGCTGGGTCTGGACCTCCCAGGCCGTGCTGTACAGGTCGGACAGGACGGGGACCTGAACCTCCTTCTCCAGACGGGCCTGGGCCTGGATGTCCAGCTCAGCCTGGAGCATCCGGGGGTCCTCCGGGTCCAGGGCGCATTTCACATCGCTGAAATAAAGGGCCATGTGACAGCGGGCGTCCTCACTGTCCTCCCCGGCGTCCATAAGCTGGGAGTAGGGCAGGCGGAAGTCCGCCGGGAAGACCCTTTCGTCCTCTCCCCGGAGAAGAAGCCGCAGCCGGGCCTCTCCCTTGAAGACCAGTTTGGTGCCGATGACCCGGGCCTCCGTGCAGGTGCAATCCGCCCGGACAGACAGGATAGACTGGGGCACCGGACACCCTGCAGGAAGGGTCAGGCCGTCCGCATAGGAAAAGGCCTTCTCCTGGATGGCCGCCGTCACCAGACTGCGATACTCTCCCGGCTTCTGGCGGAGGGCATGGGTTTCCCCCTCCTCCCCATAGCAGGCCAGGGAAAGGGCATGGGGATGCCATGCCTCCACCTGGATCTCCCAGTTGGCCCGGACCAGGACCTTCCGGGGATTGAGCAGGTGGACATCCACCCACAGAAGACGGGGTTCTGCCCGGAGGATACACCGCCGGGTCACCTGAGCCAGGTCCGGGGAGGCGGCAAAGGGCAGAGTGACCTCCATGGTCTGAACAGCTCCCTCTCCTTCCGGCTGGTAGAGGATGTTCACCCGGATGAGACCGGAGAACTCACCCCGCCCCTCCTGAGGTTCCCTCCTCTGGAGAAGCATCCGCCCCTGGCTGTCCAGGACCTGCCAAATGTCCGGGCAGGCATCCGGGACGATACATTCCGCCGTCTCCTCCTGTTCCAGGGTGGTGCGGCAGACGGCTTGCCAGCACCGGACAGTCTCTCGCCGGAGTTCCAGTTCCATAGTTGTGACCATTCCTTTCGGGTAAGTAGTTTGTATCACAGACTATGAGAGCCAAGAGGCTGATATGCTCATTTCTCCTTCATGTGGAAGAGTTTTTTCAGCACCCCGGCCAGAGCTTTGGGGGCGTTCACCACAACCATTTTCATTGGGATACCTCCCTTCTGGGCAAAAAAGACCCGTCTGTCTCAGTTTATGCTGAAACAGACGGGTTGTGTTTATTATCCTTTGGGATTTTCCCAGGGTTTGTTCTCCTTGGCCAGCTCATACAGCCGGACGTAGCTCCGGTGGCGGCTGGGCTGGATGTCCCCGGCCTTCAGGGCGGCCAGAACGGCGCAGCCCTTTTCCTTCACATGGGCGCAGCCGATGAAGCGGCACTGGTCCAGATAGGGCTTGAACTCCCGGAAGGTGTGCTGGAGGACTTCCTTCTCCCGGATCTCCCCCCGGTCGGTGTCGAAGGCGGAGAAACCGGGGGTGTCGGCGATGAGACCGCCGGAGACCTCAAAGAGCTCCACGTGGCGGGTGGTGTGGCGGCCGCGGCCCAGTTTCTCGCTGATCTCACCGGTGGCGATGCCGAAGTCGGGCTGCAGGGCGTTGAGGATGCTGGACTTGCCCACACCGGAATTTCCGGTGAAGGCGGAGACCTTTCCGGCCAGCAGGCCACGAAGCTCCTCGATGCCCAGGCCGGTCTCGGCGCTCACCTTGATGGTGTGGAAGCCGGCGGCGGTGTAGATCTCATAGAGTTCCTCGGCCTGGACCAGGTCCCACTTGTTGATGCAGATGATGGGCTCGCAGTTCTTGCTCTCGGCCAGGGCGGTGATCCGGTCCACCAGGAAGGGGTCGGTCACCGGGATGGCCCCGGAGCAGATGATGACCATCTGGTCGATGTTGGCCACGGCCGGCCGCTGGAAAAAGTTCCGGCGGGGCAGGATCTCATCCAGGGAGCCGGAGCCGTCATCCTGGACGGTGATGGCCACCCGATCCCCCACCAGGGGGGTGATCTTTTTGTAACGGAACTTACCTCTGGCCCGGGTGGTGATGAGTTCCTGGCCGCACTGGACGTAGTAGAACCCGCTCAGGGCCTTCAGGATGGTTCCTTCTCGTTTCTGTTCACTCATAGGTTCACACTCAAGCGTCAAAATTTACCGTGTAGGTCTCCAGAAGCTGACCGTCAATGTAGACGCAGACTTCCTGGCTGCCGGTGCCGCTGACCGTGGTGACCAGAGTCCCGGCAGAGGTGCTCACCACATCGTTGTAGACCTCCTGTCCGCCCAGAGTGATGCGCACGGTGACGCTTTCGGGCTCAGGAGGCAGGACCACGGTGATGGGTTTGGAGGTGATGGGCTTGGCCTCAGGACCCTTGCTGTAGTGGAGGGTGATGGCCGTGCCCTCGGTGACCTCGGTGTTGGGGGCGATGCTCTGGTAGACCACAGTGCCCGCAGGCTGTTCGCTGGCCACCTCTTCGGTGCCTGCCACGGTGAGGCCCAGGTCCTCCAGCATCTTCTTGGCCTTCTCCAGGGACTGGCCGGTGACCGAGGGAACCACCACAGGCATCTCCTCAGGGCCCTTGCTGATGACCAGGTGGACCTTGTCGCCGGGGAACAGTTCCGTGCCCTCGGGAGGCGTGTAGGAGATGACCCAGTCCTTCTCCACATCTTCGGAGAATTCATACTCGGGGGAGGCCACCTTCAGACCCAGGGCCTGAAGGGCCTTGACGGCCTCCTCATAGGTGTAGTTGGTCACGTCGATCATCTCGATGGCCTCCTGGCCGCCGCTCACCGTAACGGTGATGGTGGAACCTTTTTCGACCGTTCGTCTGGGCGAGGGATCCTGATCCATGATCTGGTCCTTCTCATACTTGTCGCTGTACTCCACATCACCCTGGACCACGTAGAAATTCTCCATGATCTCCTTGTTGCTGTAGACCTCGGAGAGGGTCATGCCACGCAGGTCAGGGACCTCCACGCCGTTCTTGTCAAAAAGGCCGCTGAAGAAGGTGAGCCAAAGAACCAGGGCGGCACCCAGCAGCAGGACGATGATGGTAATGGGGATGGCCATGCTCTTGCGGCCCTCCTCCTCTTCCTCCTCATAGTCCTCCTCCGGTTCCTCCCGGTATCGTCTGGGGGGCGGCGGGGGCGGCGGTGCCGTTCGAGTACGGGTCTGGGGCCGAGGTCTGCGGGCCTCTCCCCCGTCACCCATCCGGTGGGTGTCCTCAGGGACGGGCTGGCTGCCGTGGAAGGCCGCCAGGTTATAGTGAAAGACCACCTGGGGATTTTTGCGGAAATCCTCCAGATCCCGGAGCATGGCCCCGGCGTTCACATAGCGCTGGTCGATCCGGGAGGCCATAGCCTTCATGGTGATCTCCTCCAGACCGGCAGGGATATCCGGGTTCAGCTCTCTGGGGGACAGAGGGGTGGCGTTGATGTGCTGAATGGCTACCGCCACAGGGGTATCCCCCTCGAAGGGCAGACGGCCGGTAAGCATCTCATAGAGGACCACACCTGCCGAGTAAATATCCGCCCGGGCGTCGATGTGGCTGCCTCTGGCCTGCTCAGGGGAGATATAGTGGACCGACCCCAGGGCCTCCTGGGTCATGGTGGCCTGGGCGGCGGACATGACCCGGGCGATGCCGAAGTCTGCCACCTTCACACTGCCGTCCCGCAGGACCATGATGTTCTGGGGCTTGATGTCCCGGTGGATGATCCCCCGGCTGTGGGCATGGCCCAGGGCACGGATGATCTGGGTGGTGAAGTAGAGGGCCTCCCGCCAGTGGAGGGTGCCGTTCTTCTTCTGTATATACTGCTTGAGAGTCAGGCCGTCAATGAGCTCCATGACGATGTAGTCCAGGTCATCGCCGCGGCTGTCATCATAGACGGAAACGATATTCGGATGGGAGAGCATGGCAACCGCCCGGGCCTCCTCATGGAAGCGGCGGCGGAAATCGCTGTCGGCCGCCAGGTCCCGCTTAAGGACCTTGATGGCCACATACCGCTGCAGACGGTGGCAGTAGGCCTTGTAGACCACAGCCATCCCTCCAACCCCGATCACATCGAGGATTTCATACCGGTTATCGAGCATTTTACCGATGTATTGATCCATGGCAATATACTCCTTATTCAAACTTGAAACAGAACGACGGTCACATTATCCGAAGCCCCGGCATTCAGAGCCCGGTCCAGAAGCCGATGGCAGACCTCTGCCGCCGTGCCCCCCGCCAGGACTTCTTCCAAGATTTCCTGGTCGGTGACCTCGTTGACCAGACCATCGGAACACAGGAGGATGGCATCGCCCTCCTCCACGGTCTCCCGGAACAGGTCTGCTTGTACTTGCTTGGTGGTGCCCAGAGCCCGGGTGATCAGGTTTCTCTGGGGGTGGCGGCGGGCCTCCTCCGGGGTCAGCGCCCCATGCTGGATGAGTTCCTCCACCACGGAATGGTCCCGGGTGATCCGGCGAATGACATTGCCTGTGATACGGTAGGCCCGGCTGTCGCCCACGTTTATCACAAAGAGCTCCTTCCCCTTCACCAAGGCACCCACCAGGGTGGTGCCCATGCCGGCATAGGCCCGGCTGGTGCCTGCCTTCAGGTAGACCGCCCGGTTGGCCGCCTGGGTGGCCTGGATCATCAGATCCTCCTCCTGGGCATAGAGGGCGGGATCGGCCAGACAGGCCATGTGGCTCTCATACCGGTCTCTGGCCATGGTGCTGGCCAGGTCTCCGGCGGCAGCGCCGCCCATACCGTCGCACACCACAGCCCAGGCATAGCCCTCCTTCTGCTGGAAGGCGCAGGCATCCTGGTTCTGGGCCCGGACCATTCCTTTGTCCGTCAGACCCCATAAGTCCACCATATGGCTGTCACTCCTTTCCCTCATCTGCGGGCCTCTTTGGCTTTCATGGCCTTCCGGCGAAGCTGACCGCAGGATGCGTCGATGTCGCTGCCCAGTCTCCGGCGAACGGTGGCAGTGATCCCCCGCTTCTCCAGAGCCTTCTGGAAGGCGGCCACGTTTTTGGCCGTGCTGGGCTTGTAGGGACTCTCCTCCACGTGGTTCAGGGGGATGAGGTTCACGTGGGCGATGGTCCCCTCCAGATAACCGGCCAGCAGGTCGGCGTGGTAGGGGGTGTCGTTCATGCCGTCGATCATGGCATACTCGTAAGAGATCCGGCGGCCGGTCTTCTTGAAGTACCGGCGGCAGGCATCGAAAAGCTGGTCCACATTGTGGGCCTTGTTCACAGGCATGAGCCTGGTGCGGGTCTCGTCGTCGGGGGCGTGGAGGGAGACCGACAGGGTGATCTGCAGGCCCTCCTCCGCCAGACGGTCGATGCCCTTGACCAGACCGCAGGTGGACAGGGAGATGTGACGCATGCCGATGTTCATGCCATCGGGATGGTTCACCAACTCCAGGAACCGCTTGACGTTGTCATAGTTGTCCAGAGGTTCACCGATGCCCATGAGGACGATGTTGGAGATGGGGTAACCGGAATCCTTCTGGGTGAAGACCACCTGGTCCAGCAGCTCGGCTGCCGTCAGATTTCGGACCTTGCCCCCCAGGGTGGAGGCGCAGAAGGCGCAGCCCATGGCGCAGCCCACCTGGGAGGAGATGCAGACGGAGTTGCCATGGCGGTAACGCATGAGAACGGTCTCGATGCAGTTGCCGTCAGAGAGTCTCCAGAGATATTTTATGGTGCCGTCCAGTTTTGAGACCTGTTTTCTCTCCACCACAGGAGCGGAAAACTGGCCCTCCTGGTCGATCTTTTCCCGCAGGGCCTTGGGGAGGTTGGTCATCTCCTCCACAGAGGAAACGCCCCGGCCAAACCACTGGAAGATCTGCTTGCCCCGGAAGGCAGGCATCCCCTGCTCCTTACACCAGGCGGTGAGTTCCTCCGGGGTCATGGATTTCAGGTCAGGCATGGTCTCCCCCCTCTCTGCGGAATCGGGCGATAAAGAAGCCGTCGGTCTCTACCCGCTGGGGCCAGAGGGTGCACTGACCCTCTGCCACCTCCCCGATGGGGCCGGGCAGGGTGAAGGCTTCCAGTTTGAACTGGGGGTGGCTGGCCAGGAAGGCCTGGGCCACCTGTTCGTTCTCCTCCTTTCGGAGGGTGCAGGTGGAGTAGAGCAGGAGGCCGCCGGGACGGACGTAGTTGGCTACGTTATCCAGGATATCCTTTTGGATCTGGGGCAGGCCGCTGATCTCCTCCAGGGTTTTATAGCGAATTTCGGGCTTTTTCCGAATGACGCCCAGGCCGGAGCAGGGCACGTCGGCAATGACCGTGTCAAAGGCCCCTTCCCAGCCCTTCTTGGGCTTCTTGCCGTCGGCCACCTGGGCGGTGATGCAGGTCAGACCCAGACGGGCGGCACTGGTCTCAATGAGACCCTTCTTGTGGGCGTGGAGGTCGCAGGAGGTGATGGAGCCCTCATTACCCATGACGATGGCAGAGGCAAAGGACTTACCGCCGGGGGCGGCGCAGGCATCCAGCACCTTCTGGCCGGGGGTGAGGCCGGCGGCCAGGACAGCCAGCTTGGCGGCGGGGTCCTGGGCGTAGATGTGGCCATCCTTCCAGGCCGTCCGCTCGGCTACATCGCCGGTGGCGGACAGGATCAGGCAGTCAGGGAGCCAGGGGTGGCGCTCCACGGTGACCCCCTCCTCCTCCAGGGATGCGATGACCTGGGAGGTGGTGGCCCGGCAGGTATTCACCTGAACAGTGACGGGAGGCTCTCCGTTGTCCCACTTCAGGAGAGCTTCCACTTCCTCTTGGGGGAGCATGCCTTCCAGCTCCTCCACCAGCCACTGGGGGTGGCTGTAGAGCAGGGACAGATAAGTCGCACGGCTGGAACGGTCCAGAGTGGGCAGGTTATCCAGGTTCCGGGCGATGTTGCGCAGGATACCGTTGACCATACCGCTGGCTCTCTGGTTCTTGCAGTGCTTTTTGGTCAGTTCCACCGCCTCGCTGACGGCAGCGTTGGCGGGGATCTTGGTCATGAAGAGCATCTGATACAACCCTAAGCGCAGGTTGGCCAGGACCTTGCTCTCCATCTTGTTCAGTTTCATGGTGGAGTACTGCTGGAGGTAGTAGTCCAGGAGCATCCGATTTTGCAGGACACCGAAGCAGAGACGGGTGGCCAGAGCGGCGTCGCGCCGGTCCAGGCCCTCGTCCCGGATCACTTTTTTCAGATGTCCGTTGGACCATGCCTTCTGCCGCTCCATGGCGACTAAGGTCAGCAGGGCCGCTTCTCTGGCGGACATGATCCGTCCCTCCTTTCGGACAGTTTATTCAACAGGAATGGGGTGGCCCCGCAGGTAGTCGGCAGCCTTCAGGCGCTTGCCGCCGTCGGCCTGGAGCTCGTTGATCTGCAGGACAGTGCCGCCGCCGCAGGCGATCTTCAGACCCTTCTTATCGGCAGCGATGACGGTGCCGGGGGCCTTCCCGGTGGTCTCCTCCAGCACAGAGGTGGAGAAGATCTTGCAGCGGGTACCGTTCAGCTCGGTAACGGCTGCAGGCCAGGGAATGAGGCCGCGGACTTGGTTGTGAAGCTCCCGGGCGGGACGGGTGAAGTCCATGGGAGACAGGGCACGGCTCAGCATGGGGGCGTGGGTCACCAGGTCGGCCTGCTGGGGGGTCTGGGTGGCGGTGCCGTTTTCGATGGACACCACGGTGTCCACCAGGAGCTTGGCGCCCATATCGGCCAGACGGTCGTGGAGGGTCTCCACGGTCTCATCGGGGTCGATGGGGGTCACGGCCTGGGAGATGATGTCACCGGCATCCAGCTCCAGGACCACGTTCATGATGGTGACGCCGCTCTCGGCATCGCCGTTGAGGATGGCCCAGTGGATGGGGGCAGAGCCACGGTACTTGGGCAGCAGAGAGGAATGGACGTTGATGCAGCCCAGCTTGGGGTAGTCCAGGATCTCCTGGGGGAGGATCCGGCCATAGGCGGCCACCACGATGAGGTCGGGGGCCAGACCCTGGATGGTCTCCAGGGCGGTGCCGTCCCGCAGCTTGGTGGGCTGGAAGACAGGGATGTCGTGCTCCAGGGCAACCACCTTCACAGGGGTGGGCAGGAGCTTCATGCCCCGGTTCTTGGGCTTGTCAGGCTGGGTGAAGACGCCCACGATCTCGTGGCCGGCTTCGATGAGAGCCTGGAGGGAGGGCACCGCAAAGTCAGGGGTGCCCATGAACAGGATCTTCATCAGTCTTCGTCGACCTCCAGATCACCGCGCTCCAGCATGGCCTCGATGTCAGCCTCGGTCATGAGGACTTCGCACAGCTCGTTGTACATATGGCCGTCCAGGTGGTCGGTCTCGTGGCAGAAGCAGCGGGCAGTGATGCCTTCCCGCTCGTACTCCACGGGGTTGCCGTAGCGGTCCTGGGCCTTGATCTTCACCTTCATGGGGCGGGTGACCAGACCGTACAGACCGGCCAGGGACAGGCAGCCTTCCAGGCCTTCCTGCTCACCCTCGGTGCTGACGATCTCGGGGTTCACCAGTTCCAGATACTGCTCGTCCTCGTCCATGACCAGAACCACGCGGCGCAGGATGCCGATCTGGGGAGCAGCCAGACCCAGGCCGCCGGACTTGATGAGGGTGTCCTTCATGTCGTCCAGCAGGGTGTGGAGCTTGGCGTCAAAGTTGACGACGGGGTGGCAAACCTTGGTCAGAGCGGGATCGCCCTTCTGCAGAATAGTCTTAACCATGATAAAATTCCTTCCTTTTCTTGAGTATGTTTGTTCAGCCACGGGCTTCACGATGCATCGTAAAACCTCGTAGAGTTTCGCCGCCGCAGCGGCGAAATAAAGTCTGGTTTGTTTTTTGGCGCGACATGTGCGTGCCAAAAAACTCTTCTCGCCCTCCAGTGTGCCCAAAGGGCGCGCGCAGAGGGGTGCGATCCTTCTTTCGAAAAAGCTTGCTTTTTCGAAACGTTAGTCCATCGGATTCACATCGATCAGCACAGACAGGCCGCGGTTGACCTTGTCCTGCTGGGCTGTTCGAATCAGTTGGGCCAGAATGGCCCGGGTATCTTTGTCGTTCCGGCCCTTCAACATGATGCAGTACCGGTAACGGTTGTTGACTTTCAAAACCCCTGCCGGGGCGGGTCCCAGGACCTGGATGGTCTGACCCTGGTCCTGTTTGGCCTTCACCCAGGGTTCCAGACTGCGTCGAAGGACGGCACAGAGCCTGAGGACCTGGTTCTCCTCCGGGCCGGTGACGGTGAGCCGGAAGAGGTCCACAAAGGGCGGAAACAGAAGGAGACTTCGCATCTCCCGCTCCCCCTCGTAGAAGGCATCGTAGTCCTGGCGGGCGGCCAGGGTGATGACGTCGTTGTCCGGGGTCCAGGTTTGCAGGACGGCCCGTCCGGGCTTTTCTCCGCGGCCTGCCCGGCCCACCACCTGGGTGAGGAGGGAGAAGGTCCGCTCGGCGGCCCGGTAGCTGTCGGCATAGAGGGACAGGTCGGCATCCACCACGCCCACCAGGGTCACATCGGGAAAGTCCAGGCCCTTGGCCACCATCTGGGTGCCCAGAAGGACGGGGATCTTTTTCTTTCGGAACCGGTCCAGCAGGACCTCGTGGGACTGGGTGGCAGAGATGGTGTCGGCATCCATCCGCATGATCTCCACATCGGGGTAACGGGCCTGGAGCTCCTCCTGGAGCTTCTGGGTCCCCATGCCGATCATCCTGAGCCGCCCATAGCATTGGGGGCACAGGTCGGGCAGGGGCTCGGAATGGCCGCAGTAGTGACACATGAGCCGCCCGTTGGCGCTGTGGTAGGTCAGGTGGACGGAGCACCGGGGACAGGCAGGGACCTGCCCGCAGTCGCCGCAGGCCACCATCCGGCTGTTGCCCCGGCGGTTGAGAAAGAGGATGCTCTGCTCTCCCCGCCGGAAGTTTTCTTCCAATTCCTCCAGAAGGAACTGGGACAACCCGGAGTCGTTCCCCTTCCGAAGCTCAGGCTTCATGTCCACGATATGGACCGGGGGCATGGCCTGGGTATTGTAGCGCTGGTCCAGGGTAAACAGGTGATACTGGCCGGTCTCGGCGGCGTATCGGCTGTCCACACCTGGAGTTGCCGATCCCAGCAGGAGAAGGCCCCCGTGCTGGGTACAGCGGAATTTTGCCACCTCCCGGGCATGGTAACGGACCATGCTCTCGGACTGGTAGCTCCCCTCCTGCTCCTCATCCAGAATGATGAGGCCCGGGTCGGGCAGAGGGGCAAAAACAGCGGACCGGGTGCCGATGACCACGGGGGCCAGGCCCTCCCGGATACGCTTCCATTCATCGTAACGCTGGCCCACAGACAGGCAGCTGTGGAGGATGGCTACCTTCCGTCCAAAATGGGAAATAAAGATCTGGAGCAGGCTGGGGGTCAGGGCGATCTCAGGCACCATGACGATGGCCCCTCTGCCCTGGTCCAAAATCTTTTGGATCAGGTGGAGGTAGACCTGGGTCTTGCCGCTGCCGGTGACCCCGTAGAGCAGGGCCGCCTGGGGCTTTCCCGTGTCCATCAGCTGGGACAGGCCTTCATAGGCCCGCTGCTGCTGGGCATTCAGGGTGTGCAGGGGGGTGACTTCCCCGGTCCGGGGCAGTTCCCGCCGAAAGACCGCCTGCTCCTCCAGGGTAAGGACGCCGCTCCTGGCCAGGGACTTCACCGTCTGCTGGGAGGCTCCCGTAAAGTAGCACAGTTCCTTCACGCTGGCGCTGCCCAGATTGCACAGCAGCTCCGTGATGGCATAGCGCATGGGGGCCGTCTTCCGCTTGGACTCAGTCAGGGCCAGGGCGTCCTCCGGCTTCATGGCCAGATGGGCCACCTTTTCGGTCTTGTCCCCCACCTTTCGCTTGGCCTGGGTCTCCTTTTGGGTGAGCCCCGCCTTTTCCATCTCCCGCAGGGTCCCACGGGGGTCCTTCAGGTCGGGGATGGCCTTGAGCTTTTCCAGGTCGATCCGTCCGCCGTTGGCGTAGAGGATCTCCAAAATCTGCCGCTGCTTGGGACTTCCCTCGGTGGCGGCATAGGCCTCCTCCCGGTCCAGACCGGGCGCAAGGGCATAGCCCTCCTTCAGGTCATACCATAGCCCCGTGGGAAGCATGGTCATGGCGGCGGCATAGACGGTGCAGAAGAAACGCTCCCGCATCCAGAGAACCAGCCGCAGACCTTTGGCATCCAGCACAGGCTGTTCGTCCAGAAGGGTGCGTACCTTTTTCACCTTTACCGCAGGCTCCCCCTCCTCCAGGGAGAGGACCAGACCCTCGCTGGGACGGTTGCCGGTACCGAAGGGGACCAGCACCCGCATACCGGGCTGGAGCTTCCCCTCCAGTTCTTTGGGAACGGCGTAGGAGTAGGGCCGGTCAATGGAAAAGGTGGCGGCGGAAAGGGCGATTTTGGCTAGTAACATGGTCCTGCCCTCTCCTCCTTCCGTTTATAGAGGCTTATTCTGCCTCGTCCTCGAAGACTTCCTCTTCAAAGTCTTCCTCAAACACTTCTTCCTCCAGGACAGCTTCCTCGATCACGGGTTCCTGGGGGACCTTGCCCTCGGCGATCTCACGGACGGCAATGCTGACAGGCTTATCCTCCAGCATGATGCCCTGCTCGTCGGCCTCGACGGCAATCTGACGGGCACGGGCGGCCACCACGTTCACCAGCTTATAGCGGCTGGGGACCTGGGCTAACAGTTCATTCATTGCGGGATACAGCATCATAACGCATTACTCTCCTTTAAAATCTTCTAATAAATCCATCCGTCCCTGGGTGCGGCAGCGAGCGGCATCCAGGATGGCAAAGACCTGGGCCACGGCGTTTTCCACCGCATCGTTCAGGATGATGTAGTCGTACTTGGGAACTTCCTTTGCTTCCACCCGGGCAATGTCCAGACGCTTCTGGATGGTCTCCTCATCGTCGGTACCACGGCCACGGAGACGGTCCTCCAGGTGCTGGAAAGAGGGGGGCACGATGAAGCCGGAAATGGACTCGGGCATCTTCTCCCGGACCAGTGCCGCACCCTGGACCTCGATGTCCAGGATCACGTCGATGCCCTGGGCCATCTTCTCACGAAGGACGGCCATGGAGGTGCCGTAATAGTTGCCATTGTACTGGGCATACTCCAGGAACTCGCCCCGTTCAATACGGGCTTCGAACTCCTCGCGGGTGACAAAATTGTAGTTCACACCATTGACCTCACCGGCCCGGGGCTGCCGGGTGGTGAAGGAAATGGAAAAATAGATCTCGGGCCGCTGGGCCAGGACCTGGTTGATGACCGTGCTCTTGCCTGCGCCGGAGAAACCGGAGAGCACGATGAGACTGCCTTGATTCATTCTTCTTCCTCCCCCTGGACCTCTTCGCGGCCGTTCCAACGCCCGGCCAGTGTCTCGGGCTGCAGCGCGGAGAGGATGATGTGATCGCTGTCGGTAATAAGGACCGCACGGGTCCGGCGGCCATAGCTGGCATCCACCAGGTTCCCCCGCTCTCTGGCCTCCTGGACCATACGCTTGATGGGGGCAGACTCCGGACTCACCACGGCGATGAGCCGATTGGCGGAGACCATGTTGCCAAAGCCGATGTTGATGAGCTTCACGAGATGGCCCCCTTACTCGATGTTCTGGACCTGCTCGCGGATCTTCTCGATCTCGCCCTTGATATCCACCACGATGCGGGACATCTCCACATCGCTGCACTTGGAGCCGATGGTGTTGGCCTCCCGGTTGAACTCCTGGATCAGGAAGTCCAGCTTGCGGCCAATGGGGCCGCCCTGGGCCAGCATCTCTTCCAGCTGGGACAGATGGCTGTGGAGGCGGACGGTCTCCTCGTCCACAGCCACCTTGTCGGCGAAGATGGCCGCCTCGGTGAGGATGCGGGACTCGTCGATCTGGGTGTTGGCCAGGACCTCTGCCATGCGGGCACGGAGCTTTTCCCGGTACTCCGCCACAGAGTTGGGGGAACGCTCCTCCACCTTGGCCAGAAGGGCCTCGATGTTGGCCGCCTTGTCCCGGACATCCTGGGCCAGCTTCTCGCCTTCCCGCTCACGCATGGCGTTGAAGTCGTCCAGGGCCATGGACAGGACCTGGGCGATGTCGCCGGCGATGACATCAGCATCCCCCTGCTCCTTTTCCACCAGGAACACATCGGGGAACCGGGACAGCAGGGAAACAGAGATATCATCCCGCAGGCCGTAGGCGTCCCGCATCTGGGTCAGAGCGGTGTAGTAGCCGTCGGCCACGGGGCGGTTCAGGGACACGGCCACCTTGTCGGCGGCGGTGGCATCAATGGACACGAAGACGTCCATCTTACCACGGGCCACACGCTTCTGGACGGCGGACTTGATGGTCTCTTCGGCAAAGACATAGAGACGGGGAATTTTTACGGAACAGTCCAGGTAGCGGTTGTTCACGGCCCGGAGTTCCACGGTAATGGTACGGTCGTGGAGGACGGCTTCGCCTCTGCCGTAACCGGTCATGCTTCGAATCAAGAGAAACACCTCAATTTCATTGATTGAAAAAGTCTGGATTTAGAACCCTCTAAGCCTCCCCTGTGCAAGGGGAGGTGCCGAGCTTATGCGAGGCGGAGGGGTTGTCTCGAAAAAGTTGCGAATTCGCCTGAACTCTTGATTGAATCGGCAGCTTTCTGCCGCACAATCCCTCAGTCAGCCTGACGGCTGCCAGCTCCCTTTGCACAAGGGAGCCTGAGGTCGTTCCATTGTCAAAGCCATTTCTCTGACAAGGGGAGGAACCTACTTCAATCAGCAGGCGTCGCACATGCAGTCCATGCAGGCCAGAGCGGCGCACAGGTTCCACATGTCATTGCTGTTGCCGCGGTACATGCCCCGCCCCCCCTGCATGTTCATGCTGTTCATGGCCTGGCGGTACTCCATGTTGGTGGGATCCATGCTGCAGGCAGTGTAGAAGTTCTGGCGGGCATCGTCCATCCAGCCCTTGCGGTAAGCGATGGTGCCCATCAGGTAGTACCACTCAGCGGTCTGGCTGGGGCTGCTGCGGAGGATCCGCTCTGCCTCACCCAGGTTGTTCTGGTTGATGAGGAGACGGACCTGCTGGAAGCTCACATTGTTATAGCTCCCCTGATTGCCGTAGCTCTGGCCGCCGCCATAGCCCTGGCTGCCGCCGGCATGGCCGGAAGTCCGGTAGCCGCCCCCCTGGGTGCGCATCTTCACGATGGCATCGTAGGCCTCGTTGACCTCTTTCATCTTATCCTCAGCCAGGTCGGCCAGGGGGTTGTTGGCATAGTTGTCGGGGTGGTACTTCTTCACCAGCTCCCGGTATGCCTTTTTGATCTCCTCGTCACTGGCAGACGAGCTGACACCCAGGACGGAATAGGGATCGTTCATAGTATAGTCTCCTTACATTTGGTGTGGTTATTTCTGTTTTTTCTTCCACTGACCGGTGAACACGGCCTCCTCCACAGCGTGAAGGCCCGTGCCCAGGATATGGCCCAGAAGGGGTTCCCACGCTCCCCAGTCCAGGAGGGTAAAAGCGGTGTCCGCCACCCCCAGAGAATCGTGAAGGGTATTGCGTATGTAGTCCTTCTGTTCCTGGGCCTCTTCGCCGAACCGGGCCAGAATGGGGTTATAGCTGCCGGAGAGCTTGTCCTGGGGCAGGTCGTCCCAGGCAT